>JBMYQZ010000447.1:0-5003 GCA_049601855.1 Limisphaerales bacterium
GGCTCCGCAGTGGTCCGACCCGAACGATCCTCCAGATTGACCGCAACGTCCCCTCCTCCCTGCCACCCCAGAGCCGGAGAAGGCAGCTGGGTTTGGGAGCCGGACACCACTTTCAGATCCTCGATCCGATGGATGTCCTCGGATTCCCCCAGAAACCGCACTTCAGCAAATGGGAATTTCCTCTGGAAAATCCGGTCCACGTCTTCCTGCAGCACAGTAACGGAAAATTCGAATCCGTCAGGATTCGCAACCAATCCCACGGGCGTTCCTGACTCGATCCAGCTACCCAGATTCTGCTCGATTCGGGAAGAAACCCAAATCCCATGATGTCTCGAACGGATGGTCAAATGGGTGGATTCCTGGTCCAGACGTTCGATAAGCTTCTGGGCAGATTCTAGGCGCTTTTTCAATGGGCTCATGGCCGAGGCATCATCTCTCAGTGCCGCGCGGAGCCGGGCATTCACTTCACGAATGGACGCTTCAGCTTCCTTCCTCTGCTGGGCCAATTCCGGATTTTTCAGAATCAACAGTGCATCTCCCTCCTTCACCGCTTCACCGGATTTCTTGAGCACCGTCGTCAGTGTCCCCGAAGCCTCTGCAACGACCTGACTCCATTCACGCGCTTGAACGACACCCGAGCCGCGGAATCCATGCCGAAAAGGGATGAGGCCGAACAGAATCACCAGAACGGCAGCAATCGCGCAGGTGGCGAGAACCGCCCGACTACGCGAGCGCTCCAAGCGCGGGTTGTTGACAAGGTAGCGAACGAGTTTCACCACCGGAACGACCGCCCATGAAACGAGACAGATCGTGGCCATCAAGATTCCGACCAACAACCACTTGTCCGCGACGAATAATACGATCCCGAAGAAAATCATCGTCCGATAGACCAGAGCCGCCCCGCCGTAGGCTGCCAACCAGAAGGTCTCAGATCGCGTTTCACCCGGGCTTTCCGCATTACGAACGCCGTAGACATAGCGCTCGCAGAAGTACTTCAATTGCCCCATCGACCGTTGGTTCAGATTCACGAGGTCCATTGCGTCGGAGAAGATGTAGTAGCCGTCGAAGCGCATCAGCGGGTTCAGGTTGAACAACAGCGTGGAAACCGAGGCCACGAAAATGATGTTGAACATCACGCTGTGGAGCAGACCGGGCGAAGTGCGGGCCCAGATCATCACGGCAATCGCGGCAATCACGAGTTCGACGATCATACCGGCAGCCGCCACAAGGATGCGGTGACGCTTTCGGCGGAAACCCCACGAAGCCGTGGCATCCACAAAGGGAATCGGCGTGAGAACCATGAGCATGACCCCCATCACGTGGACCTCCCCGCCGTATTTGCGACAGAAGTAGCCGTGACCGAATTCGTGGATGAGTTTCACCACGGCCATCGCCAGATAGAGCCAGAGGACATTCGCGGGAGCCAAGACACCTTGCGCCTGTTCGAAAAGCCGGTCGGAGTTGTCGATCGCCACCTTCACACCAGCGCTGACCACGAGTAACCACAGCAACAAACCGAACGGGCTGATCAACCAAGACACCAAAGGCAGGCTCGCCTTCAAGAAACGATCGGGATCACACAACGGGATGCGGATGAACATCAGGTTCAGCCATTTCATTCCCATCTCCGCCCGCTTCCTTTTCCGCTGCCTTTGAAAGAGTTGTTCGGCATCAGCCGCCAGTTCGTAATGCAACAAGTTTGCCTGGTAGAGCTGACCGAGAAGTGTGATCACCGCCTCTTGGCCCGGCGTACTATCCGGCGATCGCTGCATGCACTCTTCCCACACCTCGGCAACCGTCTTGTGCGGGCTCAGTCGGGCCACAAAGTCATAGGTAGCCGGAGGGAGCCGGAAGAATTCGTTGTTCAGCGGATTTCCCAGGACCATCCATTCCTCGCCCCGAAAACGCTGACGTTGCACATCAATTCCAGAGCGCAGCTGGATCCGCTGATCCGCGACCCGATGCCACGACTCACTGAATGTCTTGGATACACTCATCGGCCGATCCCGTGACCACCACAGCCACATTCGCAGAAAATCCACGGTCCGATGTGTCATGATCAACAGCAACCGGCGATCACCGACATTGAGTTTGCACACTCCACTCATGCCTGGTCGCCACCAATCAGCAAGCTCGCCCTCGACCTCACAGCGAGACAAAAAGACGTTGCGTTGCTCCTTCGGAACCGCGGCGGGCTCGATTTGGACAACGCGAACAGGAATCCTCTCCGCCGGCCGACTCACGAACGCGATTTCACCGGTCTTCACATCCCGCAAATCACCAATATCGCGTTCCGCGATTTCCACCTCCACGTATAATCGATCGATCCGGGCCAATCGCAGCAATGCCTCACCCTTGTTCAAGGCGGATCCAATCCGATTGCGCAGGGAACCTTCGAGTACTTCACCCGCAAATGGCGTGGTCACCTGCGCCAAGCCCAGGCGGTAACGCACGGTCGCCAAACGCGCCTCGGCATCGGCGATCTGGGCTTGCGCTATCCGCATTTCAGCCAATCGTTTCTCCGCTCGCGCATCTTCCATTTCACGTTGGAAACGAGCCAGATTCGCAATCGTCGCCGCCTCTTCCAGAAGCAGATCATCTGTCTTCAACTCAAGCAACACATCGCCCTGCTGCACGATATCGCCTGGGCGTAGTTTCGAATCTCCAAGGAAGCCATCGAAAGGAGCGGAGATCACCCGCATTTCGTCGCTGCGCAGGATGAAGTCGCCTTCGACGCGATAAGGCAGCTTGGTGAACCAACACGCAGCAAGAACACCAACCACAACGAGCGCGGCAACCTTCTTCCATGTATCCTCCGGTCCCAATAAACGTGCACACTGTCGGCGCAAGGCTGCCGCCATACGTGCACCAAACCAGCGATCCTTCTCCTTCAACTGAACGAGGCGATGAACACCCTGATCACAAATCACGCGCAGTTCCTGCAATTCGATCGGCGAGAATTCGTCAATATCCCGTTCCAGACAAACAACGGCAACGCACTGATCCTCGTGCCGAATCGGAACCGAACAAACCGCGTGTACACCTTTTTCGGTCGCAAACTTCTCATGCATCCGATTAATCGAAGCCGTTTCCCTAGGCGCCGGAAAAAACACCTCGTCGTCCTGCGATAACGATTCTTCCATCGTTTTCTCGATCGCCTCCACGGCCTCCATGCGACGATCAAATTTCTCTGTCCGGCTAATTCCCTTCACTCGGACAATACCGCGCTCCAACCAGCCCAACGAAACGCGCCGGCAATTCATGCGGGAAGCCAAGGTATTGCAGAGGGACATCACCGCGACTTCATAGCGTTCGGCAGCATTGACCTCGGTGAGCGAATCGAGCACGACGGCCAGTTTCTCGACCTCTGACTTCGAATGTGAAACCGCCGACCATTCTTGGTACGAGCGAGGAACATCCGCCATCAATCGGATGCGAAAGATCACATCCTCCAACCGGGCCATGCTCGTTTCGCGGAGAAACAGAGCGAGCAATACCAACTCCGACTCCTCGACGATATCCAGTTTCACCACCAGACCGGCGGCGCCGGACTCCTCCTTGCCCTCCAAGAATCGTTGAGCGAGACCTGACTCCGCACATTCGTCGGCCATTTCTTTCAACGCATTTCGGAACAAAGCCAATCCGGCCAAGGATGCGCTTTCAGCCGACCATTCGCTCATCTGGCGCCAGCGCCCTTCCGCATCTCGCCGAATTAACACGACTCGGGCTGCGTGCGCAGCCTCTCCAGCCAGTTCCAGGAATTGCTGCCAGAAATCCTTTAGCCCACCATCGAATCGCCGCAGGGACACACAACGACTAAACACACCAGCAGGCTGAACATTATCTTGCGATGGATGACTCATGGGATTCAGTCGTTGATTTGCAAAACCAGGTATCCGTCAGCTCCTGGTCGAATCCGGGCCACCGAATTATCGCAGAGCGCTTTTACACGAACCAACCCACTGCGCGGCTCCACGACGGGAGACACGAATGTCAACGTGCCATCGACGCGTTTGGAATCCGCCCCGGTCGTCATCTCCACCAAGACCTTGGCGCCAACCTTTAATCCAACCAGATGCCTCGGTTCCAGATTGGCTTCAAAAAAGAAACGACTCGTATCTACAATCCGGATCAAAGGGTCCTGAGCTTTGCACCCTTCACCCGCATCGAATTGCAGCGCCACCACCTGGCCGTTCAGGGGCGAGCGGATTGTCATATCTCGTAGCGTCTCCTCGGCCAGTTGGAGATCGACCGCTTGCCGTTTCTCCGCTGCCGAAAGGCGCGCCAATTCGGCTTTGGCCTTCTTGTAATCGAGTTCACGAATAGACAAGTCCTCCTTACTGACCGAACCGGTGGCTTCAAAGAGTTTCTGTGAGTTTTCGAAGGCGGACTTAAGGGTGATCACCTGCTCTCCCGCCACATTGACTTCGGACTTGTCCTCCAAGATCAACTTCCGGCGATCCACCTCCAGGAGTTCAACGCTCTTCTGCAATTCGATGACGACTTGTTCCGCGTTGACCGCGTCACCTTCCTTGACCGGGATCTTCTCGATTTTTCCATTCGTCGGCGCACTCAGAATCACATCCCGATACGGCTCACTAATTCCCGCGACCCTTACTTCCGCACCATCAGCAACACTGCAAATCGCTAACGCCAGGGAAACTACCCGGGATTGCCCATAAAAATATTTCAGAAACCGTTCCATTTGAAAAAACCTGTGCGTCGTTTGAAATTCTTCCCTGACTCATGCTTGGTCCCCTCCTCACGCCTTGTGTCCATTGGCTTCTTGACCGGAATCGGAGCGCCCGCGGAGACGTTGAATTTCACCGGAGAATCTTTGGGGAAATTCCGAGACTCCATATGTTCCTCGTTCAGCAGCGGAGTTCGGAGTCCGTTCCACTTGAACCAACCCTCCGGACCGCGAGGCGTGTCAAAGCCGCCCGACCTCTCTCCAATTCGTTCCGTGCGTTTCGCGTATTCTGCCTCCGCCCGTCGGAGAAAGT
>JBMYQZ010000448.1:0-4993 GCA_049601855.1 Limisphaerales bacterium
GCATGATGACAACCGGCGAAGTCCAACTCTGGAACAAGACCACCAACACGAGGTAAACCACAAAGAAGGCGAGGAACATCGAACTCAAAAACGTGCCGATCAAACTGCCATCACCGAGCAGGGCCTGTTTGATTTCGTTGAGTTTGCCGGCGGAACCGGCCAAGCCAATGTCGATTCCCGGCGCGATCGCGCCCTGCTCGCGCAAGCCGTCGATCAGGCCGTTCACCTCATCGATCGCGGTTTCCAACGGCTGGCCCGTTGGCGGTGTGAACTGCAGGGTGACCGCCCGCGAACGATCAACATGCCGGATCTCGTCCGGGCCCAGGACACGTTCCACCGACGCCACCGTGCGCAGATCAATGATCTCTCCCGACGGCGTCGCAATCGGTGCATTGAGAATGCCGTCGATTGGATTCTCTCCGACCGCCTGCTGCGAAATCACCTTCATGTCCCGCAGCTCCCCGTTTCGTTCATAGTCGCGGAAGAACAAAATGCCATCGCCGTTCGCCTGCGCCGCGAGGCCGACATCGGCCCGGGTGAGGCCGACTTTCAAGAGCGCGCGATCTTGGGGAACCACTCGCAGTTCAGTCGAGGGCATCAGGAAATTGGCCGGGTCCGGGTTCACGCTGTACGGACCGAATTTCCCGAACAACGCAAACATCAGCGCCCCCGCCGCCCCGTTGACCGATTCCAGATCGCGTCCCTTGATATCAATCTTGATCGCCGAGCCGGTATTGCCGCCGACACGGAAGAGCGGCATTTGAAAAGCGAACGAGATGGTGTCCGGTGCGTTGTGACCGCTTGTGGCGTGATTGAGCAACGGGATCAAGTCCTTCACCCGCTTCTTCTCCTTGGATATGGCGCCGTGAAACATCCGGCCCTCGAAACTCACGAGGAAGTAGTTCTCGATCGGTGGCGGCACCACACTCGGTGGTTGACCGGGAAAGGGCGGCACTTTCACCCGTTTGTCTTCCTTCGCTGCTCCCCCACGCGCCACACTTTCCACCTGGTATTGATCCGGGGCCGCGTCCCACGCCGGACGCATGACCTTTTCGACCCGCTCGCCGATCTTGGTCAGCTGATCCAGGTTATAACCCGGAGGTGGAATGAGCAGTCCAAAGACAATGTTGCGGTTGCCCATCGGCAGGTAGTCCAACGGCGGCATCAACATGCGGATGCCAAGGATGGTTCCGACGGCAAAGGCGGTGATCACCAGAATGCGCAAGATCCAACTGCGATTGATGCCAGAGACAATGTCCGCGATGAAGTGCGGCAGCGCGTGCACCAGATGTTGCATCCAGCTGATCGGTCCCCAGCCCTTCCGCGGCTGCACCTCATCCTCCGCCCAATCGGCATCCTGCGCATCGCGACTCCGCAGGAATCTTGCCGCCGCCGTGGGAATGACCGTCAATGAAACCACCAGGCTCAACGCGACCGCCGCCATGATGGCGTAGGCAATGTCTTTGAAGAGTTGGCCGGCGGTTTCCTGAATCAACAGGATCGGAAAGAATACCGCGATGGTTGTCACGGTCGAAGCCACCACCGCACCTCCGACTTCCGTGGCGCCATCATGCGCAGCTGTTCGGGCGTCCTTGCCCTGTTCGAGGTGACGGAAAATGTTCTCGATCACCACGATCGCGTTGTCCACGACCATGCCAACGGCAAAGGCCATGCCGGCGAGCGAAATGATGTTCACCGACCGCCCCAGTGCCACGAGCACAACGATGGCAGCAACGACGGAAACGGGAATTGCCAAGGCGATGATGCCGATCGTGCGCAGGGATTTGAGAAAGAACAGCAGCGTGAGCGTCGCGAGGATGCCGCCATAAAGGATATTGCTTTGAACCAGTTTGATCGCATCTCGCACATAGGTCGTGGCGTCGTAAACCTGCACGAGTTCCAGTTCGCCGTTGATGCCCAATTGCCGGGCATGCTGCTCGAGCAGACCGCCCGGCGCGTTCATGGCCTCAATCTCGACCTTGATGCGGTCCATCGTGCCGATGAGATTGCCCCCGCGTTGAAGCAGGAAATTGAAGAACGGCATCTGGTGTCCGCGTGCCCGCGCCCAATCGTTCTTCTCCTTGTAGGTCTCGATCACCTCGGCGACGTCGCGCAGATAGACCGGCCCGGATTCGTCACGCCGAACGATCATACTCATGACGGATTGAGGAGACTCGAAGCGGCCGGTCGAACGAATCCGGATGTCATTCTTGCCTTCTTCAAGCTTGCCGCCGGAGAAGTTCTGGTTCGCACTGCGGATGGCGTTATTCAACTGCGCCCAGGTGATTCCGCGCTCAGCCAAAGCTCGCGGATCCACGCGGATCTGTAGCTCCGAATAACGTCCGCCCCGAATGCCCACCTGCGCCACGCCTTCGAGCCGATCGAAGCGAGGTTTCATCCGGCGTTCCATGAAATCGAACAAGGTCGTGCCATCGAAATTTGTATCCGTGCTGGACAGGCCAACCCAGGCGATGAAGTCCACGGATTCGGGATCAATATCCTCGACGACCGGCTGCAACACGGATTCCGGATAACCCGGCACTTCATCGAGTTTCTGCAACACCTCCGCCTTGGCGGACTCGAGATCCGTTCCGGTTTCGAACTCCAGACGAACGACGCCCTGTCCGGCTTTGCTGTTACTGGTCAATGAAACGAGTCCACCAAGATCGCTAAGCACCTTCTCCTGTTCCTCAACGATATCGCTTTCGATCTCCTCCGCCGACGCACTCTCCCAAAATGTAGACACCGAGATCACCACGGAATCGACCTCGGGCTTCATCTGCACGGGCACGCTCGTCAAGGCCATCGCCCCGGCAAGCAGTGACAAGCCGATCCCCACGGCCACCGAGATCGGTTGCCGGATGCAGTAGTCGATCAGCTTCATGGTGTCGGCGGCGCGGCCCCCTCAACCGGCTTGATCATCAGCCCTTGCCCGGGCCGCAGGCGTTGATTGCCCTCCACGACCAACCGGTCGCCATCTTGGATGCCGTTGCCAGTCGCAACAAAGGCAAACCCATCGCGCTCGAACCCAATGACCACCGGCACTGCCTGTCCTACCGGTGGATCGACGGAGGAATCCACCCGGTAAATCATGGTGCCCTGGGGCGAATGAACGATCGCGTTCTTTGGTATCCGCCAATATTCCTTTGCCGCGCCGATTGGCACGACGCCAGTCACGGACTCCCCGGGCACGAGCGCGCGCGAGGTGTTCGGAATCGTCGCCACCACGGTGAACAATTGGCTGCGCCCGTCCACCTCGGGAATCCGTGTCACCGTGCTCGGCTGGAAGGCCTTGCCCGTCGAGGAACGGCGGACCTGAAATCCATCCGGTAACTCCCCGGCCCCGTCGAGAAATCTCGCGGGCACCCGCAGCCAGGCTTCCACGGGATCCACCGTCACGATCGAGGCCACCACGGCGCCACTCGCAAGCCATTCGCCCGGCTCCACCTTGCGATCCACCACCACGCCCGCCACCGGCGTGCGAACGGTCAAGTCTTCCAATTTGACCTGCAACAACTCCGCCCGACTGGCCGATTCACGAATACCTGCCTGCGCAGATTGATAAAGCGACATCGCGGACTTGAGCGTCTTCTCTGCATCCAGCACATCGGCCTGCGCCACCGCCTTTCTGGCGAACAGGCCCTGCTTCATGGAGTGGTCGGTCTCGGCACGTTTGAGTTCGGCCTCCCGTTGACTCAACAGATTCGTGGCCGAGGTCAGCGCAGCCGTCGCTTCGGAAATTTGCAAATTGATCCGGCGCACATCCAGAAGCGCCAGCGAATCTCCCGCCTTCACTTCGGCGCCTTCATCCACGAACACCTTTTCCACCGCGCCGGCTTCCCGGGCCGCGACATCGGTCTTGGCCACCGCCCGCAGTGTTCCGGTGACAATGGCCCGCTCCTGGGTCTTTTCCTTCGTGATCGTCTTCACGATCACCGCAGCCGGTGGCATCTCCCCGCCGGGGGGCATACCGCCGGGTCCGCCGGCCGTCTCCGCCCGCTGGATCATCTGCAACACCACCACCGTCACCACCAGCAGCAGGATCACCAATACGGTGACCACTGCCGCCCGATTGCCGCTGCCTGTTTGTTGTTCGTTTTCCGCCATTTCGAAGCGCCCCGAGGATTCATGTTGGCGAGGCGCGTGCAAGGAGAAACACGGGCATAATTCCCTGACTCACGCCTCATCTTATGCAACGTTGCCCGACACCAAACCGATGAACACCCTGCGTCTCCTGCTCCTGATCGCTACCCTGCTCAGCGCATCCGAATTGACGGCACGTAATTTCCGTGTGATCGGACCTCCCAACGGCGGGATTCCCAATGGCACTCGCTTCGATGGCGTCGGATGCATCAACTGTCACTTCAATCCGGCCGGTGCAGGCCTGAGGAACAACTTTGGCAATGCCGTATTCAGCGCGATCGGTGGATCCTCTGGCAACATCCAGTTTTGGAACGCCGCCTTTGCGGCCCTGGACTCGGACAACGATGGATTTACCAACGGCGAAGAACTTGGCGATGAGGACGGCGACGGCGTGCCGGAACGAACGACCGGCATCACCAATCCGGGAGATCCCCAAAGTAAACCCGCCCTGAATACGACACCCGTCTTCACGTCTTCGCCCCTGATCGGTGCCACCAAGGGCATCAACTACGCCTACCAGGCCACGGCTACGGATCCCGACCAACAGAGCTTGAGTTTCTTCAAGGTCAGCGGCCCTTCGTGGTTGACGGTATCAATCGCCGGACTCGTCTCCGGTACACCGCCCGATGACGCCAACACCACCGCAGCCGTCACCATTCGTGTCATCGACAACGGCAGTCCCCCGGCTTCCGCCGACCACTCGTTCAACATCAATCTCATCGCCACCTTCCTCGGCTGGCAACGCCTCAATTTCGCCTCCGGTGAAAACGACCCCAATGCCGGGTCGGCGTTGGATCCCGAAAACGATCGCGTGCCCAACTTTATTGAGTATGCATTGCGCGGGAGCCCA
>JBMYQZ010000449.1:0-4991 GCA_049601855.1 Limisphaerales bacterium
ACATGGCCTGTGAGTACAATCCGGTCGGCAATCCACAGCGTTACTTCTGGTCGGTATCCAACTTAAGCCAACCCAAGCCGGCCATCAGTAATCTGGTGTTGCAGCTGGCGCGGCCGAGGCAATCGGAAATACTCAACGACGGCACAGGCCGCTCCTATTATACCAACTCGGTCCGGCTGCGCTTCTATGCCATGAGCGGAAACATGACGGCGGTGCTCGGTGCCGCTGCTGATCGAATGCAATACGAAGTGCTGGTGGAGGTCATCGCGGGTGGCGGCGGGGTAAATGATACCAACGTCTTTTTCACGAATCGGTTCAGCAGCAGTTTTTCACAGGGCAACCTGCATACGGTGAAGCTGACTTACCAGTGGCCGCTTCTCCCCAATGGAAGACTGGGCTCAGGGCGCAAGGTCTTGCTCACCAAGTTCCGTGGCTATCTAACGCCGGTGAAGCTGGTTTCCGGGCAGTTTGTGGAGATCGAAACGGACAATGCCACGGATGTGCAGAACATCGATGAGATCGGAACGCTTCCTGCCGCGCTGCCGACGGGCCTGTTCTACGGTCATTTGTTTGAAGGGACGATGCTGCGATGAAGCTGGGCTTGAATACCAACTCGCGTCGGGAACGAGCCTTGACCGTGATTGAATTGATGGTCTCGGTCACCCTGATGTCGTTCATCATTCTGGCGCTCTACCAGATGTTTGCGAAGACGCAGGAGCAGATGCGGCGGGCGATCAACCAGGTGGATACCCTCGAGTCCGGCCGGGCGGTGATGAAACAGATTCAACGCGACCTCGGTCTGGCGGCTTACCCGGAGGACGAGAGCACCAATATCACCTTCTACTGGTCACTCGATTGGTCGACCAACCAAGGTATCTGGGGGATGAACATGGTGTCCCCTGTGAATCCGGCCATCTCCAATCGCAACCAGTACGATCGCATGTTCTTAACCACCTTCAATCACTCCTTCGCCCAGACGAACTGGGGTGGGGTGGGGTATCACATCGGCAGTCCGCACGATCCTTGGGCGCAGCCGACCAATGGATTCGGCACGCTCTATCGCTTCAACTTCAACACGAATTTCTTTCTGCCGGCGATCGGCAACACCTTCCGCTTTTCGAGTTCCACCAATTTCATGTCCCGGTTGATTGACAACGTGGTGCACTTTCGTGTTCGTCCCTTTCCGACGACGAGCGTCGTTCTTGGGGGGCCTTCCGGCAACTATCTCGACTCAGTAAACGCCCAGATGTTCTGCTACACCAACCAGGCCCTGCCGCGGATGGTGGAAGTTGAGCTGGGTTACCTGGATCAGGAATCCGCCAGTCAGGCACTGGCCTTTGAGAATGCTCAAACTGCGCGGAATTACCTGGCGCAACGACCAGAGCGGGTGACGTTCTTCCGCTTCCTTGTTCCCATTCAGCTTGGTTCGCAATGAAACTGACGGCTCAAACACGATTGCCCGGTGAGGCTTGGCCTCATCAATGGTACGACAGCACGCGGAAACCACAGGGTGTGGCGCTCGTGGCGACCCTCATCATGCTCTCCTTGGTAACCTTCATGACCGTGGCCTTCCTTGGGGTGGCGCGTCGCGAACGTCGCTCGATGGAGAGCCACTTGAATGAGAGCGACGCCAAGAACGCGATGTATGCCGCACTCTCCCAAGCACAGAGCGATTTTGTGGGTCGTTTGTTGTCGGGGCGCGAGGGTCTCGAACCGGATCCCTGGGGGTATTCGCTGTTCGTTTCCACGAACTACATGAATCCCAATGGATTCAACATCTCGGACTCGAGCATCAGCAACGTCAATGACATCCAAGTGTATCAGTTCATGTATCCGGGTGGTGCAGGGATTGCCGAGACCAATTGGTTGCAGCATTTGAAGAACCTGCAACATCTGCCACGCGCTCCCGTTTTCAGTGGAAACTACACGAACGGCTACAGTGATGTTCTTTCCACGGGACCGGCCTGGGGAGCGACCAATGTGGAGGCACGGCAAGGACGCTTCTACCTCGACTTCAATCGCAACGGGCAGTTCGAACCGACGTTTGGGGTGGGGCACCGTGACGGTGTTTACTCGGGAACCGGGCACGGCGAATGGTTGTCCAACGTGGCGGCTTACGTCAGTGGTTCCATCACCGGCAATTACGTGGGCGATCCGCACTGGATTGCGATGCTGGAAGACCCGACCCGTCCGCATGGTCCGTCGAATCTCTTCCTCAGTCGCTTCGCCTACCTGGTGATGCCCGCCGGCAAATCGCTCGACCTGAATGCGGTTCACAATCAGAACAAGTTGAACAATACGTTGCGCATTCCGGTGAATCCGGATCTGGACGGCTACATTCGCAATCACGGGGTCGGGGGGTGGGAACTCAATTTGGCCGCCTTCATCTCGGGCTTGAATACCAACACGAACCAGGTGCTTTCGCAGGTCGGACCGACGGTTGTTACGAACATGGCCTGGGACTACGGATTCTACAGTCATCAGACGGCCGACCCCGTGTTCCAGCTGAGCGGAGACCAGGTGCACGACCGGGCCTTGAGCCTGTTGCGCCATCGATTCAATACCGACTTCGGCAATTACCGGACGATGACCGACATGTATGGTCCGGTGGGAGCCGTGATGATGGTGGGTGGTGCAGCGGATTACACCGGGGAATACCTGCCCAGTCTCTTGGATCGGAGGGGGTATATCGACTACTACCTCAATCGCGGGCGCAATCCGTGGATCGGCGCCACCAATGGTGTATTTCCTCCGGGCGATCGCAAGTTCTTGACGATCACCGAGTTGTTCCGTTCAGGAAACCTTTACCAGCAGTTTCGTGATGACCTCGTCACGCATTCGCTCTCCAAGACGAACATCGGGCCCCTGGCCTTTCCGGCGCTTACGACCCGGCAGCAGGTTGAGGCCATCGACGACCGCTACACCGTCTATCGCCTGTTGTCGCAATTGGGGACTGAATCCACGCTGCCTGGCAATAAGGTGAACTTGAACTTCGACAACGTCACCTTTGACGGTCGCTACGGTTACCCGGACGAGACCAACAAGCTGGTCAATGGGGTATATTCACCTTGGAGGCCTTTGCGATTCTTCACGAACGTCGCGCAGGCGTTGATCGATTCGAACGTCGAGACCAACGTGGTTTACAACGATCCCTACTTTCCTGGGACCAACGGTCTGGGGCGTTACATCACCAATTACTATCTCGGCGGTGCGGCCAACGCGGCCAATACCAACCGGCACACCTTGCTCGGCGGACAGTCTCGCTTCTGGAATGGCTCGTCATGGTCGCCGGTGCTGCGCGAAATCTACTACAATCAGTATCAGACCAATCGCCTGACCAACTACGTCAGCGATAACACGTTGAAGCTCACGAACATCACGGTCTATCCCTTCAATCAATACACTCCGGTGGTGCATCGCTTGCTGCAGGTGGCGGCCAACCTCCATGAGACCGCGGGCAACGATCGCGAATGGGTGACGAACCGCATTTATGGAGCCGGCGACATGGTTCGTCGTTACGGACGCTATTATCGCTCCATGGCGGCCGGCAATACCGGACAGGATCCGGTTGGCGGTGCGTTGGTCTGGCAACTGGATGATCCCGGGCTCCCGCATATGTTCCGGCCGGTGTTCCGATACAACAACGCCTTCAATTCCATCTACATCAGTGAGTGGCTGGAGGTGACCAATGCGACTTGGATTTCGAATATCACCTATCTCGATGCGGGCGACCTGACCAACCGCCTGGTGCTCTCCAATGCCACGGTGAATCCGACGTTGGGTGACAGCCCATATGACTACACGCTCAAGGGTTTTCCCTTCATCGTTGGGATGAAAGGTTCAACTCGTAATTCGGGCAGTGCGAACCAGGAATTGGTGGGCGCCGGTATCCCGAACTTCAACGAGGTGTCCTTCAAGACCATCATGTCCGCGACGCGCAAGCTTCGCTTTGTGAAGACGAATCGCAATGACCTGCGACCCACGCGAATTGACACGATGTTCATTCTCGGGCTGCGAACCGGCATTGCTGCGGAAGCGTGGAATCCCAATCGCTATTTCAGTTATCCGCGGGATCTTGAGATTCATGTGACCAACCATATGAGTGTGCGGATTGAGAACAACTCCTCCAACGGCCCATTGTATACCAACACCGTGATCTACGGGGGGGTGGAGTCGATTCCGGCGAACACCTGGGCTCCGGCGGCGGGGTCGGTGGAATGGACCGGTGACCCATCCGTCAGTCATCCCTCGTTCCGAACCTTGTTGGGTGAGTACGATATTGTCATTCCGGAATCGGTCTATTACCCGCCAGCTTACTCCAATTTTCCGGGTATTGGTCCGAGCGGGGCATTGATACCCGTGGTCACGACCACGAATGTCGCTCCGTTCCTGGGGACCAATCTATTTCCGGCGATGGAGTTGAAGATGGTGATTTCGAACTGGTTTACCTACGCCGCCATCGACACCACCCATGGCCGCGTGGTCGACTATGTCAACCTGACCAACCTCACGGGAGAGATCGATCTGATACGCTTGTTGACCACCCAGGTGAATCCGGCGTCAACCCCGTTGGGGCGGCTCGGACAGTATTATCGGACGAACCTTGTCACGGGTTCAATCATCACCAATCTGATGCCTGTGGGTCTTCGCCAACAGATCTACACCTCGCTGAATCAGAACTACCGTACCAACGCGGACTGGAGACTCTTTGATACGTCGATCGGAAACATTGCCGGGTCGATTGCTCGGTTCAGGCAATTCACTGGTTTGGATGCAGCGCCGTTCGGAAACTCGGCCACCCAGATGTTTGCGCCTTTCAGTCCGACGATGTTGGTCGAGCAAGACCTGACCTTTGAGGTGAACGATCCTTTGGTTCACTACATGACCTATCAGCTGGTGAAGTCATCGCAGCAGAGCCAAAGTACCAACTTCAATTTGCTGGCAGGCACCGTGGTGACGAATCTGAATGATCCGCTGGCGCTGCGACTGCA
>JBMYQZ010000450.1:0-4988 GCA_049601855.1 Limisphaerales bacterium
CGAGCAGGCCGGCAATGGGTTGGTCGACCGCCTGGCAGAGGGGCGGGTGCTTGGTTTCGATGTCGGTGTGGCTGTCCCACTTGCTGCCGGCGCCGCTGTAGAGTTGTACGAAACGCACTCCGCTTTCGACGAGTCGCCGGGCGAGGAGGCAATTGCGACCGAAGGTGGCGGTGCGTTTATCGCCGAGGCCGTAAAGCTTGCGGGTGGCCTCAGTTTCCTTCCCCAGGTCGACGGCACCGGGAGCTTCGGCCTGCATCTGATAGGCGAGTTCGTAACTGCGGATGCGGGCTTCCAGTTCGGTGTTGCTTTCGCGGCCGGCTCGGAAGTCGCGGTTGAGCGAGGCCAGGAGGTCGAGTTTGTCGCGTTGGCGTTGGCGATCGACACCTTTCGGATTGGCGAGGTATTTGATGGGCGTGCCGTTGGCTTTGAATTCGACGCCTTGATACACGGCGGGCATGAAGCCGCTGCCCCAGTTTCGAACGCCGTTCACGATGGTCGAGTTGCTGTCCTTGATGACAACGAAGGCGGGCAGGTCCCGATTTGCCGTGCCGAGTCCGTAGGAAGCCCAGGCCCCGAGCGAGGGGCGGCCGCCGAAGACCGCACCGGTGTTCATCGAGCAGACGCCGCCGGCGTGGTTGATGCCGCTGGAGGCGCAGGAATGGATCACCGCGAGATCGTCGGCGTGTTGGGCCACGTGGGGAAACCAGTCGGAGATCCACAGACCGCCCTGACCGTATTGTTGCCAGTTGCGGGGGCTGTTGAGGAGGGGCGATCGGCCTTCGCCGGCAGCGGTGAGCGGCGTCTTGAAACTGTCAGGCAGGGATTGGCCGGCGAGCTGATTGAGCAACGGTTTGCGGTCGAAAGTATCCAGGTGGCTGGGACCGCCTGCCATGAACAGGAAGATGACGTTCTTGGCCTTGGTGAGGTGATGTGTCGATGGCGGGGACGCCTTCGCGTTGCTCTCCAGCGAGGCGAGTGCAAGCGCGCCGAATCCGCCGCCGGCCGTCTGCAGGAATTCTCTGCGGGAGGTGGGGAGATCGAAGTTGTTACAAGGCATGGATCGGGAATTGTCCTAAACCACAGATGGACTCAGATGTGGGATGTGGCGCGGGTGGATGGCACAGCGGAACTCGTGAGAATTTCGTTCGAGTGATGTTGATCGGACGAAACTCTTACGAGTTCCACTACGAGTTTTGGGCGCGTTTGGGCTGCTTCTGATCTGTGTGAATCTGAGTCCATCTGTGGTTTACCAGTCAGTGGAGGTAAAAGAATTCGTTGGAGTTCAACAGCGCCTGGCAGAGATCGGTCATGGCCAGGTAGCGAGGGTCTTTCGCTTGGGCTGACGCCGCGGAGCCATGCCAGGTGAAGCGCGGGTCTGGTTTGTCCTTCGCACGCCAGACCAGCAGGCCGTCCTGCCATTGATCGGAATTGGCCCTGAGTCGGTCGTCGGGAATGCGGCCGGGCACGACGCGGAGGGCCTCGATTCCGCCATTCCATTGACGGGTCGTCCGACGCACGCTTTGGCCACCGAGCACGATTGGATAATCGCCATGGCCAAGCTTCGTGAGGTCGTCCATGCCCACGGTGGCCGTCTCGGCGGGCGCACCCGGCTGTTCGAGATCGTGCAGGGTGAAAGTGACCTCCCGACGCGATCCGGCGACCTGCACGACGAGGTGTTGCCGACGCTTCAAAGGGAAGCGGAGATTGGACACCACGATCTGGTAGCCAATGTTCCCGTTCCTATCCTCGCCGACCAGTTGCATGAGAATGTTGCGTGGTTGGTAGCGGGACTTCACTCCGGTGACGTCGATGCTCCAGCCGAAGTTCCTCTTGTTGCCGTTCCAGCGCGTGACGAGCGTGCGCGTTTCACCATTCACGTCGATGCTGTCGAGATTCGCAATGGCTTCGATGGTGAAGTCGTCACCTTCCCTCGCGCCCGATTGCACCACCAAACGTTCACGCTCAGTGTTGATCTTAAACTGTCCGCGTGGCGCCTCGGCCTTGGGGGAACTCTTGTCCTGCAATTCGGCGGCCCGGATGCGCTTCTCGAGAAATGCCTCCGCCGTGACTTTTTCCCGAGGGCGAGGCGTGCGTCCCAATACGGCCAACCACGCGTCGTTAATATCCTGGGTGCGGGCGGCCAACTTGCGGGCGCGAGCGAGCACCCAGTCGCCGTTGATTAATTGCAGGGCCTGGGTCGGTGTGGTGGTGCTCTGCCGTTCGGAGACGCTGGCGAAACCGGCCGGCCGGTCGAGGGCGGACAACAGTTCGTCCGGGCGGTTACGCTTCTTCTGTGTGTAGATCGAACGGCGATTGCCGGTGGTTGAGGTGGAGGGCCCGCCGGACTTCAGGTCCAGTTCGCCGCTGACCGCGAGCATCGCGTCGCGCGTCTGTTCGGCGTCGAGGCGCCGCGGATGAAAACGCCAGAAAAAATGATTCGCCGGATCAACCTTCGAAGTCGTTGCGTCGGGTTCGCGGCGTGCGGTCTGGCGATAAGTGGCGGAAAGCATGATCTCGTGGTGCAGCGCCTTGAAACTCCAGCCGTCCTTGACGAATTTCGCCGTGAGATGATCCAACAAGTCGGGATGCGTGGGACGGCCGCCGAGAATACCGAAATCGTTGGCTGAGCCGACGATGCCGCGCCCGAAATGGTACTGCCAGATGCGGTTCACGATGACCCGCGTGGCGAGTTGATTGTCCGAACGCGTGATCCAATCCGCGAGCGCCTTGCGACGACCCGTGGAAGTTGCGGTTGGCGTGATCGTCGGCAGGTCCGGGGCGATGATGGACGGGAAGCCCGGCTTGATATCCACTTTACCCTGGCGGGTATCCAGAAAGTTTGGTGGAGCTTTCTGACCGGCATCCGTGGCGACGAAGGCCGCCATCAACGGCTTGGGAATCAGGTGATTGAACTTCCTCAACTCCACCTGGAGCGCCTTGTATTCTTCCTTCGCTTCGTCGGACTTGAGTTCTCGATCCGGCTTGAACTGAGCGCGCGCGAATTTCAACTGGCGTTCGCAAAGTCCGGCCAATTGCTTCTCGAGCGATTCGCGCCGGTCTTTGGGCTTGAGCGTCATCGCCTGCAGATCTTTGGGGAAACTCTGGCGCCAGGTTTCAACCTTCTTCCTGATGCCCGGGCTGGTGAGCGCATCGATCTTGGATCGGATCTCCGAGGTGGCCGTTTCCCATTTCACCTGCTGTTCGTCGAAAGCCTGCTTCTGTGCCGGCGTGGCCAGCTTCAGGTCCTCGCGCCAAAGCACCGGCGTGAAGAAGGCGCGCAGGCGGTAGTAGTCCTTTTGGCGAATCGGATCGAACTTGTGATCGTGACAGCGTGCGCAACCCATGCTGAGGCCGAGAAAGACCTCGCTCGCGTTGTCCGTCATGTCCGTGAGAATCACCTCCCATTGACCACGCACATCGCGCAGGTTGTATTCGTAAACCGGATGCCGCAGGTAGGCGGTGGCGATGAGCGTCTCCGGATTATCGGGTGCAATCTCATCACCCGCGAGCTGCTCTCGCACGAACTGGTCGTACGGCTTGTCGCCGTTGAACGAATTGATCACATAGTCGCGATAGCGCCACACGGTCGGACGATACGCGTCCTGATTGTAGCCATCGCTCTCCGCATAGCGTACGAGATCAAGCCAATGCTGTGCCCAGCGTTCGCCATAACGTGGGCTCGCGAGCAATTCGTCCACGAGCTTTTCGTAGGCCTTCGGATCCTTGTCTCGCACAAAAGTATCCAACTGCTTCGTGCTCGGCGGCAGGCCATGAAGATCGAAATACGCCCGTCGCGCCAACTCTCGCCGATCCGCCTCCGGAGCCGGTGTCAGTTTCAACTCTGCGTGCTTGTGCGCGATGAATCGGTCGATGTCGTTACGCGTCCATTTTCCGCCCGCGTCGGGGGCGGCAACTTTTGCGATCGGTTGAAAAAACCAATAGGCGCGTTGTTTCTGCGTGAAGCCGTCTTTGGTCACGACCACCTTCTGCTCGTCCGGCCAGGGCGCACCGATCTTGATCCACTTTTCCAATACCGCGATTTCGGCGTCTGGCAGTTTCGACTTCGGCGGCATCTGGAAATCCGCATTCCCATAGCGCACCGCCGCGATCAACGCGGACCCCGCCGGCTGGCCCGGAATCAACGCCGGCCCGTTCTCACCGCCGGCTTTCAGGTAACCGATATGATCCACCCGCAATCCGCCCTTCTGCTTCGCGTCGCTGTGACAGTCATAACAACGCTTCACCAAAATGGGCCGCACCTCCTCTTCGAAAAACGTAATCGCCGCCCGTCGCTCCTCAACATCAGTCGCCATAGCCGGGGCAACCGCTAAGGCCAGCAACAGGAAGTTCAGACAGATCCGGTTCACGTTATGGTTTCATTTTGAGCCAAATGGACGCTGCTGGTCGATACGAATTCGGACTCCGATGTAAACCACGGATTATTCTTCTGTTTTATGGGGAGCAATTCTCGGACGGGAGCAAGGGGAAATCGCTTTGTGCACGGCGAAAGTCACATCCAAGGATACCAGCGAAGCCGGCACTCGTTGGGGGCGCAACAGTTGGTCGGTTGATCTGACGTTGCCAAAAGTAGTGAGTGAATCGGTCCAGTCGTGTTGCAACTCGATTCTTGTGCCCGGGGCCAACCCGCATAGGCTCCCGGCGTGCGTATATTGGCATTGCTCATTCTTCTCCCTCGATTCGTGATGGCCGAGAACTGGCCCGGATGGCGCGGCCCGAACGGCGACGGAATCAGTGGCGAAAAGGACCTTCCCACCCGCTGGAACAAGACCGAGAACATCGCCTGGAGAAAGCCGATCGCCGGCGAAGGCCACTCATCACCGATCATCTGGGGCGACCGCGTGTTTCTGACCACGAGCCTGACGGAAAAAAACGAACGCCGGCTGCTGTGTTTGAATCGACTCGATGGAAAGACCGTTTGGGAACGTGTTGTACTCAACTCGGAGCCCGAAACCATTCATCGTCTCAAC
>JBMYQZ010000451.1:0-4983 GCA_049601855.1 Limisphaerales bacterium
GTATATGGAACTGCTCGACAAATACGGCGACGACGAGGAGGGGCGCAAAAAGATCCACGACGAAATGGGCTGGAGCTTTCCCGATGAGTTGCAGAATGCGTCGACTGAGGAACTGCAGATCCCGGAAGAAATCCCCGAGTTGGAGCCGATCAAGGAGACCGAGGGCAAGGATTGGATTCGCACCCGCGATGGGGACGTCGCGCATCCCCTGCAGAATCGCTGCTATGAAAACGCCATGGCGCTCTGGAACGAATGCAGCAGGCTCGATCTCGATGCCGACGATTCGGTGAGCGATTTTATCACCGGTTATCAGATTCTCAGTGCCAAGCTGGCGGGCGCGCTGAATAGCCTCGCCTACGGCCATCACGAAGATGAACGGGCGTTCACCGTGGCGAACTTGAAACGGGCGCTGGGCATTCTGCACCAGACGCAGGAGGAACTGGAATCAGAAGAGGTGCTCGGCCGCTTGCCGTCGGCGATCGCGAAGCGTGTGCGTCACGAGTTGTTCGATTTGCGCGAGTCGATTCTCAAGCTGATGGACGAGTATCGCGGCCGGGGATGAACCAAGCCGACGAGCATTTTTCCGCGACGCACTGGAGCGTGGTGTTGCGGGCCGCCGGTTCTCAGCCGGGCGCGGGCGAGGCATTGACCGCATTGTGCTAGCGCTATTGGTATCCGCTTTATGCCTATGTGCGGCGGCGGGGAAATTCACCTCACGACGCGCAGGATCTGACGCAGTCTTTCTTTGCCCGCCTGCTGGAAAAGCGCCTCCTCGAACGGGTCGATCCGGCGAAAGGGAAGTTTCGGACATTTCTCCTGACCTCGATGAAGAATTTCCTGTTGGACGAATGGAACAAGGCCAATGCGCAGAAGCGGGGCGGAGGCAGCCGCATTCTTTCGATCGACGAGGTCTTGGCGGAAGAGCAATACGCGCGCGAACCGACGGACGGAATTACGCCGGATCAGCTTTACGAACGCCGCTGGGCGATGACGCTGCTGGATCAGGCGATGGCGCGATTGGAGACGGAGTATCGGCAGGCCGGCAAGGCGGAGCTGTTCGATGCGCTGCACGGATCATTGCTGGGGGCGAAAGAAGCTTCGTATGGTGCAATCGGCGAGCGGTTGGGCCTGGCGGAAGGAGCGTTGAAGGTCGCGGCGCATCGACTGCGAAAAAGGTTTCGCGGGCATCTGCGGGATGAGATCGCGGCGACGGTGGGCGAAGAGGCGGACATCGTCGCCGAACTACAGGAACTCTTCGCGGTCTTACGCGGCTGATCAGTTCTGCCACACGTCCATGAAGGGCGTTGGTAGTTGGATGTGAACGGCCACGAGGTTGTTGCGGCGGATGAGGTTGAACTTGCCGCCGTGGATTTCCACCAGACGGCGGGTAAGCATGAGTCCGAGCCCGGATCCGATCTCCGATTCCTTGTCGCGCTGCATCGTGATCGTCTCATTGGGACCACCGAAAGTTCGTGGCTCGCGATTGACCACCCGGTTCTCGATGGCGATCACGACAGACTTTTCGGAGGGGACGCTTTGAATGACGACCGGCGTGTCGGCCGGACTGTATTGAAAGGCGTTGGTGATCACTTCCTCCAAGATCTTGGACAAGGTCATCGAACCGACAGCGGCAAGGCCCGGGTCGAGTTGAACCTGGAGATCTCCTTCGCGGTTGTGTTGCTTGGCCACGCTCTGGGACACGGATTCGATCGAGTCGGTAACCTGGCAGGCTTCGGCTTGGCGTAACACGTCGGTGGCGTCGGGGCTGGTGGCAATGACTTCGAGTTGGGCCAGCACGAGCGCGTGGCGGATGTCACGCTTGAGCTTGAGCGCGGTGCTGAAGACGTGGCTGCCGAGCTGCTTGATTCCGGGTTCTTCCTCGGCCATCTCGGACCCGGCGATTTGCGCGGCACTGCCGGAAATTGAGCTGAGCGTGTCCGTAAGATGATCGGGCAGCGGGGAGTAAAGCAGGGTCTTCAGTCTTGAGACCTGATCAGCGGCGGCGGCCAAGGCCTGGTTACGGCGCTCAAGCAGGTTGTTGACGGTGTCAATCAGATCGCCCGGTTGAAACGGCTTGGTGATGTAATCATCGGCGCCGAGTACCATTCCCCGGCGAGCGTCTTCCACACCTTGCTGGCCGGTGACGAGGACGAAAGGGATCCGAGCGGTGTCGGCTTGTTGTCGGAGAATGGAGAGGGTCATGAAACCGTCGACCGGTTCCATCACGATGTCGCTGATGACCAGGTCGGGTTTCGTGGAGCGGGCCAGTTTGACGCCGGTCAGGCCGTCGCTGGCATCCATCACTTCGAATCCGTGATGCCGCAGGAGCGTTCCCATCGTATCGCGGAAAGTTGGTTCATCGTCGATTAACAGTATTTTCTTCATTGCCATGCCCTGGCCAATCCAATCGGCCCGTAACCCCAAGCAAACTGAGCAGAACTAATAGAGCAAAACGAGTGCCGATGAAAGGTTTGGTCTTGTCAGAGAGTTTTGGACAGGAAACTGCGGGAATTCCCTTAACGGTCTCAGGAAGGGTGCGGAGAGTCACCAAGCCCGAGCGAGCGGGATTGGGGGAATGTCCCAACCGGTTCAGTCCTTGAGCCATCCGCCAATGAATTTGAGTAGGGACTTTATGGGAAAGGGCTTTACGGGAAAGTGGCGAATGTTCAGCTCGTTTCGCAAATCGGAGATCTTGTCATCGGTGTTCAAACCGCTGGAGACAATCATGAGAGAATCGAGATCGAGTTCCACCTCTATGGCTGTTGGTCTATCGGCAGGTGGCTGCGCAAACTGATGAAAAAAGCGTAGAAAATCTTCCTACGGCCGTTCACATTTCCGGCCTGCCTTATGCCGGGCCTCAAATACAAACTCGTTCTGTTGCTGCTTCTGGTCGGGGTTCTGTCCGCGTCGGCCCACACGACCTCGGTCACCTCCGTGGACGTTCGGTTGACCACGAACATGATCGTTCTGTCCGTGCAGCTGAATCAACCCGACTTGTTGCAGATTGCGCGGGAAGGGCCGAAGGACAAGTTCTTCTACGACAATCAGGAAGACTTTCGCACTAACGCCGCTTGGATCGCTGAGTATGTCACGAATCGCGTCCTGGTTACGTTCGACGACACCAATCGTGCCGGGGTGGTGTCGAATTGGCCTCCTGCTGAACCAGAGCTGACGATTGAAGTGCGGCCGGATGATGTTCAACCGATGCCGCTGCCCTTCAACATCGCTTGGAAGATTCCGAGCGATGCAAAGGAGCTGAAGCTCAAGTTCAACCTCTACGACAACCCCGGCTTCAGTGCGCTCTTCCAGGTTCTCTTCGACCTTGGACCCGATTCCATGCCTGTGATGCACGTCGCTGCCGGTGGCAAGGACACCGTGATCGATCTCACGGCCTTGGCGGAGGACATGGCCGAGGATGAACCCGAACCGGAGCCGGCCAAGCCCACTCCGCCGCCTCTCACCACGAATGCGGTGACGACCAATGTGGTCACGACCAACTTCGTCACCACGAATGTCGTGGTCACCAATTTCACGACCAACGTGGTTGCTACGAATGCGACCGTTGAACCCGACGAACCTGCCGCCCCAAAGCCCGTCCGGATCGTGCAGTTTGATTCGACTGAGTTCATCGAAATTGGGTTCGTACACATCTTGCCTCGCGGGCTCGATCACATCCTTTTCGTGCTCGCCTTGTTCCTCCTGAACACAAACTGGAAACCGCTGTTGGGACAGGTGACCGCGTTTACGGTCGCGCATTCACTCACCCTCGCCTTGGCGATGAACGGGGTGCTCAACGTGCCCGCGAAGTTTGTGGAGCCGATCATCGCTTTGTCGATTGCCGCTGTTGCAATCGAGAATCTGTTTGCCGACAAGGTCAGTCGCTGGCGATGGATTGGCGTCTTCATCTTCGGGTTGATTCATGGCTTGGGTTTTGCGGGCGTCATGTCTGAGCTGACGATTCCAGAAGGCCAGTTCGGTTGGTCCCTGCTTTGGTTCAACGTCGGAGTGGAACTCGGGCAGTTGGCGGTCATTGCGTTGGCCTGGATCGTGATGGTCGGCAAGACCGAGCAGTCTTGGTATCCGAAATACGTGCGGGCTCCCCTCTGCTGGTTGCTCGCGGCGATCGGACTTTTCTGGACGGTCGAACGGATCTTCTTCAACGGATGACCACCGAGGAAATGATCGGCCTCGCGATCGCGTTGTCCGTCATGCTCGTGGGCGTGATCGGCAGCCTGATCCCGGCGATCCCCAGCGCAACGCTCGTATTGGCGTCCGCCGTGGTTCACAAACTCGTCTATGGCACGGCGAGCGTCGGAGTGTGGCCGATGGTGGCGTTGGTGGTCATCACCGCGTTCACGCTGATCATGGATTACCTGGCCACGATGATCGGGACCAAGAAACTCGGCGGTTCCTGGTGGGGAATCTTCGGCGCCTGCATCGGCGCGATCATTGGCATGTTTATCCCGCTGCCCATCCTCAACATGTTTATCGGCACTTTTGGCGGCGCCATCGCTTTTGAAATGATTGGGGGACGTGAGTTCAAGGATGCCACCCGCGCCGGATTGGGTGCCATGATTGGATTGCTGGCTGGCTCCCTTGGCAAACTCGCCGGATGCATCGCCATGATCGGTATCTTCAGTTACAGCGTCGTCTCGAACGCCATGGCACCGGCAGAACTGCCAAACCCGGAACCGACACCCATTGTCCAACCGACCACCCAATGACCAGCTCAGAACTCCAACCGTGGACTGTCAGTGAGTCCAGACACGTCGTCACCAGTCCCTGGATGAATCTGCGGGCGGATGTCTGTGAAACCGCCGATGGCGTGAAGCTCGATCCGTTTTACGTCATGGAAGCGCCCGATTGGGTGCACATCGTTCCGTTTGATTCGGATGACCGGCTTCTCGTCACCCGCCAATACCGTCACGGCAACGAGCAGATTCAATGGGAAATCCCCTGCGGCATGGTTGATGAAGCCGACGC
>JBMYQZ010000452.1:0-4969 GCA_049601855.1 Limisphaerales bacterium
ATGATGATGTTGCATCATCAGCTCCTGTAGGGAGATAGCTGGAAGGAATTCGTAAGCCGCGTACGAGCTTATTAGTAAAATATCTAAGATCATCAATCTCTCCAATCCGTCCTCCCAGTCCGTCACGATCGCATCAAAGGATTTCCGATTCTCCACCGATTTTCAGAAATTCGAAGTTACCTCCGGAAATTCTCAACAAGGCCGCGTCCGGGATGATTGGGACAACTGGTTCGGAAACAACAACAGCAGTTCGCTCTTCGGCTACCCGATGCATACGCATTACCGGAATCGCAATCCGCACATCTTCCTTCCGGCTGACCGCGTCTACATTCCGACCGGCAAAGAACCCGAACGGATCTACCCCACCAGTGAACTGGAGACGCGTTTCAACCGCCCTTCACATTACAACCGCGTCACCTCCGGTTGCGGCCCCGGTATTCACCGCGACAGCGAAGTCGGCGCGCAATACTACGGTGACGCCTTTATTTGCGAACCCGTCCACAGCGTCGTCCGCCGGCTCGTGTTGAAACCGAACGGCCCTGTTTTTACCGGTCATCGCGCCCCGGACGAAAAGACCTCCGAATTCCTCTCCTCCAGCGACAACTGGTTCCGCCCCGCGCAGGCCAAGACCGGACCCGATGGCGCTATCTGGGTCGTCGACATGCACCGTGGCTTGATCGAACACCCGCGCTGGGTTCCTGAAGATCGGCTCAAACAAATGCCGGCCGAATCTATCGCGTCTTGCCAAGCGGCAAACGCGTGCGTCCCATCCCCAATCTCAGTGATCAGCCTTCGGCCGAGCTGGTGAAACATTTGACCACTCCGAACGGAACTCTCCGCGACCTCATTCATCGGGATTTGATCTTTCGTGGCGACACCAATGCCATCCCCCATCTGCAACAAACGTTTCTTGGCCGCAAGGAAGCCACGGCGCGCTTGTATGCCCTGTGCATCCTCGACGCCCTTGGTGAAGTCCACGAAGACATTATCCTCAACGCCCTTCGCGACCGCAGCCCGCACGTCCGTCGTCATGCGATCCGGATTGCCGAAGACCGCTGGGAGAATCGCTCGATCCGCCAACTCGTCGAATCCCTCGTCGACGATCCGGACAAACACGTCCGCTACCAGCTCGCCCTCAGCGTCGGCAATTGGAAACCCACCTTCGCCTCCCGCACCCTGGCCCGACTTGCCGTCAGAGACATGGCCAATCCTTGGATCAAAGCCGCCGTCCTGAGTTCTCTGCCGAAAGTTTCTGATTTCGTGTTCGATGCGGTCGCCAGCACGACGTCAGATACCCCCGGCCGAGCCGCCATGCTCGCCGACCTCGTTGGCATTGCCGCCGCCACCCGCCACGATCGTCTTGATCGCATGCTGCACCCGGTCATTCCCAACTCGACCCAAATGGATGAACATGATTGGCGGCTCGTTGAAAAGCTCCAAGACGCCTTCGACCGCAGCCGCATCAACGTAAATACTTTCATGGACTCCTTTGACCGTGCGTCACGCGTCACTGCTGCCCGGTTGAAAACCATTCACCTGAAAGCACTCGACACCGCCGCCGATCCGAAGAACTCCCTGACACTCCGCCGTTCTGCCCTGCAAATGGCCGGTCGCGGATTCAATAAGTACGATCTTCCCCGACTCGCCGGGTTTCTGGACTCCGACCAACCCCGCGAGCTACAGACCGATGCCCTCGCAGCCATGACCCGCAAGACCAGCGACGAACTCGCTCCGCTCCTCCTGAAGAATTGGCCCACCCACACACCGGCTCTGCGCCAACAGATCATCACCGCTCTCCTTCGCCGTGACACCCTGATAAACGGACTCCTCGACGCCATCGAAGCCGGCACCATCTCCCCCGGAGAAATCGACCATCTCACCCGCCTCCGCATCAGCCGCCGTCCCGAAGAAAAGATTATCAAGCGAGCCGCCAGGCTCATCCCCGTCCAACGCAACACCAACCGCGCTGCGGTGGTGAAAAAATACGCTGCCGCCCTGAAACTGAACGGTGATCCCGAGCGCGGCAAAGAAGTCTTCCAACAACAATGCGCCAGTTGCCACAAGTTGAACGGCATTGGCCACCATGTCGGTCCCGACCTCGCCGTCTATCGCAACAAAAACGCCGGGGATATTCTCGAAGCCATCCTCGATCCCAACTCCGTCATCGAACCTCGCTTCACTCAATACGAGATCGAAACCAAGGGCGGCGAGACCCACGCCGGCATCATTCAGACCGACTCCACCGCCGGTCTCACTCTGCTGCAGGCTCAGGGCGTCATCCAACAGATCAAACGCTCCAACATCGAATCTCTCCGCGCCTCGATTCTGTCAATCATGCCGGAGGGACTTGAGCAGGCCATCTCGCATAGCCAGATGAGTCATCTGATGGCCTTTCTTAAATCCCGGTAGGATCAAGCCAATCCCGTGAATCTTAGAAAGTTTGAGAATCTGCTTCGGTCGATGTCTCCCGTTTTTGTGTTTCTGAGGTTCATTGGGGCCAAGAAAAGGGCAGGGCTCGTGAGCTAGGGAGGTTGAACCGTGTGGGGGCTTGCCCTAGAGTGGCGGCACTCGCATGGCCAACCAATCGCAACCGAAGTCCAAATCTTCCAACGGAATCTACTTCGCAGTGTTGGCGGTGATGGTGGTGACCTGGGGCTACGTGAAGTTTGCGCCGGAGCCGAAGCTGCGACCGATTGCGGATGCGGAACTGACGAAGATGCGGCCGCAGCAGAGTTATCCGCCGGAGCATGCGCCGGCATCGGATTGTCGGGAGTGTCACGAGCACAATCACCAGACCTGGTTTGATTCGTATCACCGGACGATGACGCAGGATGTGAAGCCAGAAACGGTACTGGGAGATTTTGACGATGTGACGGTGGATTTTCTGCAGATCGGCAATGCCATGCATCTGACGAAGCGCGATGGGATGCCTTGGGTTTCATTCGATGAGGAGCCGGATGTGACGCCGCCGGCGAAGCAGTCGCGCAAAGAGTATCCGCTGGTGATGTCGACGGGTTCGCATCACATCCAATTTTATTGGTTCCCGGTCGGTGCGGAGCAGACGACCGGGATCATGCCGATCGGCCACCTGGTGAAGGAGAACCGTTGGATTCCGTTGCAACACTCGTTCCTGTCGCCCCCGAGTCATGGATTTGAGACGCAGACGGGACTTTGGAACTCACGTTGTGTTCGCTGTCACACGACCTTTCCGGAGATGCAGCAATCGGAGACGGCCTTGGCCCACAAGACACGGGTGACGGAGTACGGGATTTCCTGTGAAGCTTGTCATGGTCCGGCCGGGACTCACGTGGCGATTCAGCGCAATGCCAAGAATCCGGATCCCAATTTTGACACCAACCTGGTCGATCAGGTCGTTAATCCCGAGAATCTCACCTCGAAGCTTTCCACCGCGGTTTGTGCTAGTTGTCACAGCATCTACAAGCCCGCGTTCTGGAAACCACACATCGCAGGTCAGCCCCTCGGCAAGGACCGGCGACTGATCGAACCCGACAAGATCAACGAACAGATCGCACAACTCAACGAGTCGATCGCAGAAGTGGCGGGCAAGCAAGGCCAGGACTATCTCTCGACCAACGATGACATTGCTCAAGAGGGTGACGGCGGCACTTCTTCGATTGTGGATGGTGCTTTCTGGCCGGACGGCAAACCGCGGGTGACCGGCGGAGACTACAACAGTCTGCTCAAGTCCACCTGCTTCACCAAGGGTGACCTCTCCTGTGTGTCGTGTCATAAGTTACACCAATCTCGCAGCGACAAGCGACCGGTGAAGGAGTGGGCGAATGACCAGCTCAAGGCAAGTGCTCTGGGGAACTCGGCCTGCACGCAATGTCACGAAAAGGCGGACTACGAATCGCCGAAACACACGCATCACCAGGCCGGCTCTGGCGGTAGCAGTTGTTACAATTGCCACATGCCGTACACGAGTTATGGACTGTTGACCGCCATTCGCTCTCACACGATCTACAGTCCGAACGCCAAGGTGCACCAGGAGACCGGGCGACCGACCGCCTGCAATCTCTGTCACCTGGATCAGACGCTGGAATGGACAGCTGATCATCTCGAGAAGTGGTACGACATCGAAAAGCCGGAGTTCAACGAGGAGGAAAAAACGGTCAGCAATGCGGCCGTGCTCGCCTTGCGCGGCGATGCCTCACAACGTGCGCTGGTCGCCTATGCGATGGGTTGGGGACCGGCGATGGAAGCGTCTGACACAGACTGGGTGCCAGCCTATCTCGCGACCTTGCTGAAGGATCCTTACGCGGCGGTGCGTCACATTGCCGGTCGATCATTGAAACGTCATCCTGGTTACGCGGATATTCACGCCGATTTCGTGGACATGCCACCGGAGGCGGAGAAGAGTTTTGATGCGGCGATGAAAATCTGGTTGGCACGCAAGACTGCGAGCACCGGAAAGAAGGTTGCTCCCTCGCAGGTGTTGCTCAAAGACAGCGGAGAGCTGGACGCCAAGACGTTCAAGGAATTCTACGACCGACGTGACAACCGCGAAATCACCATCGTGGAGTGAGTGATTCGCCGGACAGTTCGCCGCGCCCGTATGGAGCGATCTTCGCGGCCGTGCTGGCCGCTGTGGTCTTGATTTTCCTTTTTCGGGAAAAGCCTCGGCCGGTGCCGGAACCGGCGCGCCCATTCGCTCCACCGCCCTCGCTTCTCAAGGAGCAGCCTCAGAGTGAGAACCGAGTCTTTCAACTGCGCCACATTCAGAACCAGTGGTCGAACGATTTTCAACTTTGGTGGGAAGGCATCCCGAAAGAAGTGTGCGCGAGCGCGATCGACACTGGAGATCATAGCAATATTCGCCCCGCGGATTATGTCGGACCGGAACGATGCCGGGAGTGCCACGTCGGCAAGTACGAGGGGTGGTCTCAACACGGGCATTCCCGCATGACCAAGCATGCCAATGCGGAGACGGTCGTGGGCGATTTCTCCG
>JBMYQZ010000453.1:0-4941 GCA_049601855.1 Limisphaerales bacterium
GTCGCCGGTCACACGAGGGTCTTTCACCCGTTTCAACTCGCGCATCAGCTTGCCGTTCAACTCCTTCTGAATCTTCGCGAATTCTGATTCGCCAGCCACGTTCTTGATTTGATCCGGATCGTGCTTGAGGTCGTAAAGTTCGATGCGTGGCCGTTTGCCGAAGGCGTAGTCGTAGTGCCACTTCCATTTTGGATCGTTGCGATTGTCGACCAACCAGGCTTTGGTCGGGCTGGCGTCGAAATCGGCGAAGGTGACAAACGTTTGGTTTTCCAAGGTGTTCCAATCGGGCGCCTTTTCAGCGGTGAGTTTAAAAGGATCACCCATCGGCCAGCGATCAGGGCGGAAGTTGATGATGTAGAGGAAATCTTTCGTGCGATAGGAACGCTGCGGATACGGCGTGAATCCCGGGCGGGACATCGCCACGTGGCGTTCGCGGCCGGTGATGACCCAACTGCGCTTCTTGCCCACCCACCCACTCTTCTTGGATTTCAGCACGTTTACCAGGCTGCGCCCGGTCATGACCTTTGGGATGTCGACGGCACCTGCTTCGAGGAATGTCGGAGCGAGATCCATCAAGTTGACGAAATCATCGACTACGCGGCCACCGGGTTTGCCGGGCCAATGAATGGCGAGCGGCACGTTGACGCCATAGTCGTAGAGGTTGCACTTGCCGCCGGGGAATCCGGGAGGCCCGTGGTCGCCGCTGACGACCACGATGGTGTTCTTCAGTTCACCGATGTCCTCGAGCTTCTTGAGCAGCAAGCCAAGGGCGGTGTCGAAGGACTGAATCTCGCCCATGTAATCGGCGAAGTCCTGACGCACTTCAGGCACATCGGGCATGAACTTGGGCAACTTGCCTTGCAAGTCATCCGGATCGATTTCCCAGAGCTCTTTGCCGGAGCCCTTGATCCACTTGCGATGCACTTCCGTCGGCCCGAACCAATACATGAACGGCTTGCCCTTTTCGCGGGCGCTGAGGAAGGCCTGGAAATTGTTCTTCACCTCGTCGAACAATACTTGCTTGGCTTCTGCGATACTCTTTCCCTGTTTTGTCATCCGGTCCACGTTCTGGGAAAACTGGTTGAATCTGCTTCCCGCCTTTTCGTAAGCGTTGGCAGGACCGAATTGCGCGTCTTTAGGGGTGCCGGGCGACCAGACCTTGTAAGTCTCGCCGATGTGATATCCGGACTGGGCCAAGAGCGGCGGAAAACTGGGAACCTTGTCGGCCTCCCACACGGCTCCTTGCAGGATCGCCGCCCTGCCCGTCCGGAAAAAGTATTGCCCGGACAGAATCGAACTGCGGCACGGAGTGCAGGATGGTGCGGTGACAAAGGCATTCTTAAACAAGACACCCTGCCTGGCTACGCGATCGAAGTTGGGGGTGCTGATGACATCGTTCGCGGATGGGCGCCCATCAATGCCGGCGTAGGCGCTGGCGACCCGGCCCCAGTCATCGGCGAAGGCAAAGAGGATGTTTGGGCGTTTCGCTGCATTGATCGTGCAGGCAATGCCGATCAGCGCAGCACAGAATGCGATTCGTGGATTCATTGTGTTTGAACTAGTCGATTATCACGGCTAAGGCAATGCGCGCCGCACATTGGCGTCACGATGATCAAAGCCATCTTTTTCGATTTCGACGGAGTTATCATGGATTCCATGAGCCTCAAGCTGGAGGCCTATTGCGAGTGTCTGCGCGAGTTCAACTTTGCCCGCGAAGACGTCGATCGCCTGATGAGGGAGTACATGGGGCAGTCGCGGATAAAGATCATTGGCGTGATCTATGAGGAACTTACAGGCGAGACGATCCCGCCCAAGGTCTTCGAGCGGGCACTGGCCCGCTTCAATGAACTGGATGATGCCGCCCGGGAGAAAATGGAGTTTCTGCCCGGCAGTCTGGAGTTCATTCAGATGGTGCACGCCGATCGTTTTACCGCCGTGGTGACGGGGACGCCGGAGGACTTTATTCTCAAGGCAACGGCCCATCACGATCTCGATCGGTATTTCGATATCGTCCGAGGCAGCCCGGATACGAAGCGGCATATCGTCAGCTCACTGTTGGATGAGCACTCACTCAAGCCGGAAGAATCGATCGTCATCGGTGACGGCAAGACGGATCAGGATGCGGCAGATTTTTGTGAGATGCGCTTCGTTGGTTTCGACAACGGCGATCACTCCTTCGATCCCGCTACGGCTTGGAAAGTGGTTACGGATCTAAACCAACTGAGCGTCGTTTGAAGCCAGCAGAGCAGGACGCGGGTGTCAGTCCGCGCGTCGCCAGCGGGTTCCTTGCGCGACGGTCCACTGGAATTTGCGTTCGTGTTCGCGGATGAGGAACGGGAGGTCTTGCGTGGTCTCCAATTCGAACGCGGGGCCGAGGATGCGCTTCAGGCTGTCGAGCGTGCGGATCGGTTGTCCATTGCGTTTGAAACCGCCGAGCCACTTATCTCGTGGTGTGTATTCTTCCAGCCAGGTGCAGGGCGTTGTGATCAGTAGTTGGCCGCCCGGGCGTATGAGTGCCGACATGTGACGCAGGCACATTTCGGGATCCGGTAATCGGCACAACAGATTTGCCATCAACACGATATCGAACTCACCCAAGTCATCCCGCAAGGCAACGGCATCTCCCTGCTCAAAGGAGGCGCGCGATCGATCGATGTCCGCTTCGATTTGCGCCACGCCATTGGCGAACATTTCGCCTTCCACCGCATAGGAATATTCGCTCCGCCCATCGCGCTGGAGCCGGGCGGCTTCGTCGATGAATCGCTGGGAGAAGTCGATGCCGATCACTTCATGGCAATGCCGGGCCAGTTCGAAGGTGGAGCGACCGACGGCGCAGCCCAGATCCAATCCCCGGGCGTTGGTTGGCAAACCCGATCCCGCCAATTCGGTGACGCAACGAACGGGATAGTTCAATCCGTTCCTCGGTCCGAAATCCCACGGCAGAAGCTTCGTTGGATCCCCGTAATGAAAGAACAGGTATTCGGAAACGGCTCGATCAGTCTCGTAAAACTCGGACATCAGTCGGCGAGCGCAGCGTCCAAATATGGGGCCGTCTTGAAGCCCTCGAGCACCACGGTGGTCTCACCGTCTCGGACCATGCGGACTTGCGGGATGTTGATTTCCGGGGTCTTGAACGGTGCGAAGAGGATGTCATCGTGAGTGGCATTCAGCTTCTTGGCGAACTTGTCCGGAGTGAGATCGCCGCCGAGATGGTCGCTACGACCGGTGGCGACGTGGATGGTGCCGCGGATCTTTTCGTCCTGGATGTCGCGGCCGCTCACGGGAAGTTCCTGCGTGCCAAATCCGAGTTCACCCAGTTCGCCGGTGACGGGATCACCAGCCAGCTTGTCATTGTGTTCGTCAATGACGGCTTGGTCGCCTTTAAGCAATTGGGCTTTGGCGATGCGGCCTCCAGTGACCTCCATCATGCCGATGGTGCCATCAGAGTATTTCATGGGAAACTGCCCTTCAGCACCGGTCGGAACGAAATAGACCTCGCCGGCCGGTAGATTGGCAACATCCGGCTCGTTGACTGGACAGAGGCCGTGGCTTTTCTGTGCCTCCTGTTGTCCGCAAAGCAAGCGGAGGGTCACGTCCTGTCCTTCGGCTGAGAAGTCGATTTGGAACTCATCGGCCTTGGTCAAAGCCGCACGAAGCTTTTCCGCTTCCACGCTCACCTCGTTGTAATCCACCGCCAAACCGCTGCTGAGGATAATCTCGTTCAAGCCATGCAGCGTGGCGCCGCGGAAGCCGAATTTCTTCGCCCAAGCAGTCAATGGCGCCGTGGCGGAGTAAGTCGAGATGCAGAGAATGATGTCGTATTTCTGGTAGACGTCCCGCTCGAGGCTGATCTTGTTGCCGCCAACATCGTAGGCTTCATCGGGCAAATCGAGATTGCTGCCGCCGGTCAATTCGTAGGCGAACATCTCGCCCCCTTCCAAGCCGAGATCGTCCAGCACGCCGTTCTGAAAGGCTTGGAAGAAATGATCGTAACCGTGTTTCTGGATCGTGTAGTCGGTCTGCGAGAGGAAATTGTAGTCCCGCATGTCCTCCGGATTGTCGAGGTCGATCAGGATGCACAATCGTTGTCCGGCAGAAGGCTGAAAAACGGTGTTCATCAGCCGCTTGAGATCAAAAGGGGGGAAGGTCTTGTCCATGTTCTCTGAGGTGTTCGGGGCGCAAAGTAGCGGAGTACAAACATTTGGCAATGGCTTTACGAATTGACCCGTGTTGACGGGGGGCATCTGTCCAAAATGAGGCAAGGAATGGTCAAAGTTTGCTTGAATGCGTACAGCCCACTCTCAAGTATCCCGGAGCCGGATTGAATTCAACCCGGCGCTCCAAGTCTGACTACCGACAAATCGTGGCCACCGAATACACACCTCCCGATCCGAATCCGTCCGCTGGTGATCCGCCGGCAAAGTCCCCCACCCCACCCGCGGTTGCGTGCGAAGCAGCGGAGCCCGATCGACGTGACTTCATGAAGCAGGCCGCTTCTGTCGCGATCGGCGGCGCAATTGGAATCGTGCCGGCATGTGCCGGGATCGCGGTGTATCTGGATCCTCTGCGCAGTGGTGGCGGCAGTGGAGCGCACTTTGTGAAGGTGACGAATCTGGACGCGTTGCCCGATTCGGGTGTGCCGCAGAAGTTTTCCATCTACGCGGACAAGAAGGATGCCTGGACCACTTTCGCCAAATCCCCGGTTGGGGCGGTTTATGTGGCGAAAATCGGCAATGACAAGTTGCGGGTCTTGAACGTTGTCTGCCCGCACGCAGGTTGCTTCGTCGATTACATCAACGGCGATGACCGTTTCTTTTGTCCTTGTCACGACAGCAGTTTCAAAGCGGACGGCTCCATCAAGGACGCGCACAGTCCGAGTCCGCGTCCGCTTGACGAACTGGAATACGAGGTTCGCGAGAACGGCGAGGTCTGGATCAAGTT
>JBMYQZ010000454.1:0-4927 GCA_049601855.1 Limisphaerales bacterium
ACCCATCCCGTCTGCCGGCGCTACCGCGCCGGTTCAGACAGCCGTTCCGGCTCCGCCCGCCAGTTCAGCTCAAGGTCCGCAGAGTTTGCCGCCTGGGGTTCAGTCCAAGCCGTCCGTGCCGGAATCTGAACCGGTGCCCGAGCCGGAACCGGAAGTGAAGGCTGTGACGGCTGTCGATCGCATCGCACCGCCGCCTACGGATGACGATGACGATGGCTTGCCCGCAAAGTTTAAGCCGGGTCCCCGGCGCAAGGTGGCTCCCGCCCGGCGTCCCGCGCGTCAGGCCACGGCATCGCCGGAGCCGGCACCGCCTCCTCCTCCGCCACCCGCACCCCCTCAGGTCTGAGGATTGGGAGCATTGGACAGTAAACGTCCAATCGTGGTAGTTAGCTTTCTTCGCAGGTCATGCCAAAAGCCAGAGCCAAGATCCCGCTGTCCCGCCCGCCACTGGAGCGCATGCTCCGTATTCACCACGAGCTGCAATCCAAGCGCTATCCGAATGCGAGCAAGCTTGCGCGGGAATTGGAGGTGAGCACCAAGACGATTCACCGCGACTTTGATTTCATGCGCGATCGCATGGAACTTCCGATCGAATACGACAGCGCGAAGTTCGGATATTTCTACTACGAGGAGGTGCAGGCTTTCCCCACGATGCAGATCACGGAGGGGGAACTCATCGCGCTGCTGATCGCCGAGAAAGCGATGGAGCAGTACCGCGGAACAAATTTCGAAAAGCCACTGCTCAGTGCCTTCAGAAAGATGGAAGCCGCGCTGCCGGACAGTATCTCGTTCAACCTGTCAGATTGGGAACAGACGATTTCCTTCCACACCACGGCCGAGCCGATCATCAAGCTGGAGATTTTCGATACCCTCGCCAAGGCCACAGCGCAACATCGCCAGTTGAAACTGAGCTACCGCAAGCCGGGCAAAAAGGCGGCCGAGGAGCGAATCGTGGATCCCTATCACCTCGCGAATATCAACAGTGAGTGGTTTCTCTTTGCCTACGATCATGGGCGCGAGGATATCCGGACGTTTGTGCCCACGCGCATTCTCGCGGTGGAGAAGACGGGTAAGAAGTTTCCGGCGCCGAAACGCTTTTCGCTCGAGCAGCGATTGCGGGACAGTTTTGGCGTTCACTCGGGGAAGGGGGAATTCGACGTCACGATTCGCTTCGATTCCTATGCGGCGGACTACATCCGTGAAAAACGCTGGCATCCGTCGCAAAAGGTCAGAGAGCTCCGTGATGGTGGTCTGGTTTTGAAACTGAAACTCTCCAGTCTGAACGAAATCCAACGCTGGGTGATGACCTGGGCCGGTCATGCAACGGTGCTGGATCCACCGGAACTGATCGAGTCGATCCGCGAGGCTTCCGCCCGGGTCGTGGAATCGCATTCTTGAATTTGTGTTTTTTCGGTGAAATTTCGGCGAATTCCATCATCTGTTCCGACCAACGCCCTTTACTTCGCCACCCACAATTCCCTAGTATCGGCGTTTCTGAAACTTCAGGCCGCAGGCCTGATTAAGCAAAATTATGAGCGGATATCTCGAAATGGTGGACAACCCGGAGCACGTCAAAAAGCTGACAGGTGATCAGCTTGGAGACCTTGCCGAGGAGATTCGCCAGGAACTGATCAACAAGCTGGCCGTCACGGGAGGACACCTCGGACCCAATCTGGGAGTCGTGGAACTGACGCTGGCGATGCACAAGGTTTTTGAAACGCCGAAAGACAAGTTTATTTGGGACGTCAGCCACCAGGTTTATGTCCACAAGCTGTTGACGGGGCGGAAGGATCGCTTCCACACGATGCGCAGCACGGACGGTCTGAATGGCTTCGCGCTGCGGACCGAGAGTGAGCACGATTGCTATGGAGCTGGCCACGCCGGCACGGCGATTTCTGCGGCACTTGGGATGTGTGCCGCTCGCGATACGCGCGGTTCGGACGAGAACGTTGTTTGTGTGTTCGGCGACGCCGCTCTGACCAACGGGATTTCATTCGAAGGACTCAACAATATCGCGAACACGACCAAGAAGTTCATTGGCATCCTGAATGACAACGAATGGTCGATCGCGAAGAATGTTGGGGCGATTTCCGGTTATCTGAACAAGATCACCACCAACCCGACGTACAATCGCCTGCACAAGGACGTCGCCGATCTCGTTGGGAAACTGCCCATGGGCGATCTCGCTCTGAAACTCGGTGCCCGCGCCGAGGAGGCCGTACGTGGCGCGATCCACGATCTTGGCTTGGAGAAGAACGAAGTTCCAATGGACAAGGACGGCCGGGGCGGTTCTGGGAATCCCGTGCTCTTCGAAGAGTTGGGCCTGCGTTACATTGGCCCCATTGACGGACACAATCTCGACGAATTGATCAAGGCCTTGGAATTCGCCAAGGCGGCGGAATTTCCGGTCGTTTTGCACGTCATCACGCAGAAGGGCAAAGGTTACGATGCCGCCCTTGAACATCCGGAGAAATTCCACGGACTTGGTCCCTACGACGCCGCGACCGGCAAGACTCCCGCGGCCAAACCCGGTGCGGCGCCTGCCTATCAGGCGGTTTTTGGCGAGACCATGGTTCGCCTCTGCGAGAAGGATCCCTCGGTCGTGGGCATCACAGCCGCCATGCCGAGTGGTACTGGCCTGAAGGCCTTGGAAAAGGCCAAGCCGGATCGCTATTTCGACGTCGGCATTGCCGAGGAACATGGCGTTCTCTTTGCCGCGGGTATGGCGACGATGGGGTATCACCCGGTCGTGGCAATCTATTCCACGTTTCTCCAACGCGGCTACGACTGCATCGTCCACGATGTGGCCCTGCAGGATTTGCCGGTCATCTTCTGCATGGATCGCGCGGGTCTTTCCGCCAACGACGGTCCCACGCACCACGGCCTGTTCGACATCGCCTATATGAACTGTGTGCCGAACATGATCTGTATGTCGCCGATTCATGAGGACGAATTGGTGGACATGATGTTCACGGCTGCCGCGCAGTCTCACCCGACGGCCATTCGCTACCCACGCGGAGCCGGCGAAGGCGTGGAGATCAAGGAGCAACCCGCACTGCTGGATGTTGGCAAGGCGGACGTGGTCGAGGATTTCTATGGTAACGGTGAAAAGAAGATTGCGCTCTTTGGCCTTGGCCAGATGTTCCACGTCGCCACCGACGCCGCCAAACACCTCCGCGATCAAGGCTACGATATCGCCCTCATCAATCCGCGCTTTACCAAGCCGATTGACGAGGCTTGTCACGCGAAATTCGCGAAGGAAGCCGATCTTATCGTCACGTTCGAAGATCACGTCCTCAAGGGTGGTTACGGCAGCATTGTGATGGATTGTCTCGCCTCGAAGGAATTAGGCACCCCGGTCCATCGGATCGGTTGGCCGGATGAATTCATCGAACACGCTTCGAGCGTGGGCTACCTCCGTGAGAAACACGGGCTCACGGCTGCTGCCGCAGTCGCCCACGTGGCAGAGCGTTTTGCTGATTCGAATTCGAAAGTGACCGAACTGGCGGCTTCCGCTGCCTGAATGGCTCAACACATGAGCGATTATTCCCACCTGCCAGGGGGTTATCATACCGTGACCCCTTACCTTGTCTGCCAAGGCGCGGCGGACGCCATCGATTGGTACAAGGAAGTCTTTGGTGCCACCGAAGACATGCGGTTTGAAGTCCCGGGCATGGGCATCGGCCACTGCGAACTCCAAGTTGGCAACAGCAAGCTCATGCTCGCTGACGAATGCCCGGAAATGGATTTCTTGAGCCCCAAGTCGATCGGTGGCACGGCCGTGGGCATTTGTCTCTATATCGCAGACGCCGATCCGATGTTTACCAAGGCGCTGGAGAAGGGCGCTACCGTCAAGAAACCGCTTGAAGACCAATTCTACGGCGACCGCTCCGGCACGGTCATCGATCCTTGGGGCCACCAATGGACCATTGCCACCCGCAAGGAAAACCTGACCGAGGAACAGATGCGCGAACGAATGAACGCCATGATGGAGGAACAGGGCGAAGGCGGATCAGAATAACAAGATGAAAATCACTGAAGCTCTCCAAGCCGAACACTTTGTGTTTCACAATCTTTTCGACTACCTCGAGAAGAAAGTCCCGGACGTACAGAATCTCGTCGAGATCACGGCCCTTGCCGATCTCCTCGAATCCGTCCACGAAGCCCACTCCCATGTTGAGGATGAGCTCATCATCGAGCCGTTGACCCACTGTCTCGACAATATCGCCCAAGCCGAGAATTTTGAGGCCGAACACAAGGAAATTGACGAAAGTCTGTTGGGTGTTCAGAAGGCCAAGACCGTTGAGGAAGCCCGCCATCTGTTGCTACGCACAGTCCACTGGTGCCGCAAACACTTCGACCGCGAAGAACGCATCATCTTTCCCCTCGCCGAGGAATGGTTGAAGGACAAGAACCTCACTGATCTGGGTGAGGCTTGGAAGAAACAACGGCGCGAACCGAAGAGTTGATCGCCTTCTCGGAGGGCAGATGCCGCTCGGCCAGCACGGCAATGTAGCTGGCCACACCTCGTAGTTCGACATCCGTCAGATCGTTGACCATCAAGTGCATCTTTGCGCCCTTGATGTCCCGACTGTCTCCCCCGCGAATCCGGATTCGGAAATGCTTCAATTGCCGTTCGATGTACCAATCCTGCAATCCATGGAGCGGGGGGCTGCTGAAGACCTTTTCACCGCTCGCATTGTAGCGATGACATTGCATGCAGATCTCTCGGTAAACGAGCTGACCGCGTTGCAGATCTCCTCGCAAAGTGTTTGTCGTCGGTCGATGTGGCAGCGCGGAGACGAAGCGGCCCAGAGCTTGAAGTAGATTTGGGTCCAGCGATTTGGCAATGGCACTCATCTGCAATCCGTGTGGGTCTTGTTGACTGGTGCCACGAATGGATTTGCGAAAATTAGTCAATTGCGTT
>JBMYQZ010000455.1:0-4920 GCA_049601855.1 Limisphaerales bacterium
CGGCTTGGTGTATTCCAACCCGCGCCCGACTGAAGAAGAGAACGCCAAGTTCTATCATCGCGAATACTGGGGTCAGTACAAGAGCCAATCCGAACCCAACGAGAAGTTCTTCAATCGTCGCCTCCCCAAGATCAAATCCATGCTCTCCGAAATCTCGGAGAACCTGCGACCCGGCATGCGCGTTCTGGAAATTGGCAGCGGCGCCGGAGCACTCCTCTGGTCGATCAAACGCAACTGCAATGGTGAAGGCGAATTCATCGGCGTGGAGCCGCACGTCGGACACGCCAAATTCTGCCGCGAACGCAAGAAACTCGACGTTCGCTCAGGCCTGCTGGAAGAAGTGGTTCCGGCTTTGCCGAACAAACACTTCGATCTCGTCGTGATGAATCACGTGCTCGAGCACACGGTGAGTCCGACCTGGGTGTTCGAGACGGTCAAAAAACTGCTCAAGCCAGACGGGGTGTTCGTCGTGGAAGTTCCCAACGTTGCCGCGCCCGGATCGCGGCTTTCACACTTCTTCCACGTTGCCCATCACTTCAACTTCTCGCCTCGAACGTTGCAACACTTGGCGCAGAAGACCGGATATTCGGTAAACCGGGTCAATGAACTCGACGGCGACCTGCCCGACACTCGGCTCTTCGGAATCTTCGCCAACCAGCGCTCCAGCAAGTCAGCAACCACTGGGGAACTCAAAGACGATCCCCAAGAACGAGCCAACGCCCTAAACCGTTACGAAAACTGGTATTGGCGCACCCTCGCTTCCCTCCGCAAGAAGATCACCCACTGGCAACGCCAGCGCGGTTAGTCCCCACCACAAAGACCGCCAGCAATTGGGAACCAGCTGTAAATAAATAAGCTGGTTTATTATATCATCTCAGAAAAAGGCTTGAATTAGGCTGATTTTGGCCTGTTTAGGATGCTTGGTTGCCTGAAAAAAATAATCCGGGTAGCAGACGCCAAGGAGGTGGGGGTGGGGAACCCCTCTGAAGAAACGTGCTGCCACCCGGATCAAAGCGGATCTTAAATTGTCTAATTCAAAGCTAGCTCCAGCAGCGCTATAGTCAATTGTTTTGAACCTATCTCGTAACGAATACCACGAGCTACGTAACGCTATTATTGGTCTATTCAGGAACAAAAAAAGGCCACCCGGAAATTCCGGGTGGCCGTAATTGGTTCGGGGACAATAACTTAGATTCCCTTCTCGATGATATACTTCAATAGATCGCCAACGCGATTGCTATAGCCCCATTCGTTGTCGTACCAGCTCACCAGCTTGAAGAAGCGGCTGTTGAGTTCGATGCAGGCCTTTTGATCCAGAATGGAGCTGGACTCGCTGTGAATGAAATCAGTGCTCACAACCATGTCTTCGGTGTATTCAAGAACGCCCTTCAAATAGGTCTCGGAAGCGGTCTTCATCGCGGCGGAAATCTCAGCCAAGCTGGTTTCCTTCGCCGTACGGAACGTCAGATCGACAACGGACGACGTCGGGGTCGGCACGCGGAAGGCCATGCCGGTCAGCTTGCCCTTCACTTCGGGGCAAACAAGGCTGACGGCCTTGGCCGCACCCGTGCTCGCGGGAATGATGTTCTGAGCAGCGCCACGGCCGTCGCGCCAAGCCTTGCGGCTGGGACCGTCCACGGTCTTCTGGGTGGCGGTGAAGGCATGGATGGTGGTCATCAGACCTTCCTCGATACCGAAGCCTTCCTTCAACAAGACGTGCACGACCGGAGCCAGGCAGTTCGTGGTGCAGGAGGCATTGGAAATGATGTGGTGATTGGCCGCATCGTAGTCTTCGTGGTTCACGCCCATGACGACCGTGATGTCTTCCTCCTTCGCGGGAGCGGAGATGATGACCTTCTTGGCACCAGCCTCGATGTGTCCCTTGGCTTTTTCGGCCTGGGTGAACAATCCGGTGGATTCGATGACCACGTCCACGCCGAGTTCCTTCCAAGGCAACTCAGCGGGAGTGCGAGCGCTGACGACCTTGATCTTCGCGCCGTTCACGATGATCGTGTCATCGCCCTCGTGGGAAACTTCGCCTTGGAAGCGACCCTGGGTGGAATCGTATTTGAGGAGGTAGGCGAGATTGTCGGCGGGAACGAGGTCGCCGACGGCAACCACTTCAACTTTACTGCCGACCAAGCCTTGCTCGATCATTGCGCGGAACACCAATCGGCCAATGCGACCGAAACCGTTGATAGCTACTTTTACAGCCATTGTTTTATCAGATTTGTTCGTTTTCTTTAAAAAGGAACGCGCATGGTAGTGGCGACCTTAGGCAGGTCAACGAGAATTCCGTATTTTTCGCCTATATTTTCTAGGTTTTTGCGCGAAAACGAAAAAGCCCCGGCCGATCGACCGGGGCTTTCGTGAATCTGTGGGAATCGCGACTTAAATGATGCCGGCGAGTTCCTGCAATTGACGCCAGTTTTCGAGGCGGTCCTGCTTGGCCATTTCGAGTTCCGGGGAGGGATTGCCATCCGCATCGAAGTGCTTGGCGAAGCGGCCCTCGGTCCGGGCGAAGGTGACGAAGTCGAAGGTCTCGCTGGTTTTGGGATTGGTATACCAATCTTCCTTCGGAGCCGGATTGCCTTGGAGGCTGAGCCGATCGGCGATCTTGTCGCCCTTGCGGGGATCATAAACCAAGACCGGGAAGCTTCGGGTATCGACCGCGAGCTTGGACTGGGCCATGGCGAGGTTGTCACCCACACCGTGTTCCGGCTGGCAGGTGGTGTAGACGGAAATCACGGCCGGCCCGTCAAATTCGTTCGCGGCCATGATGCTCTTGTAGAAGTGATTGCTCATCGCGCAGGAGGTCTGGGCGACGAACGTGTTCGGATGCATCATGGCAATCTGGGCGAGTTCCTTGCGGCGCTCGGTCTTGCCTTTGACCTTCTTGCCGTGCACGGAGAACTTCGTGTTCTGGCCCATGTAGGTCGCAGTCGAGGACTGACCACCGGTGTTGGAGTAAACCTGGGTGTCGAGCACGAGCACCTTGATGTTCATCCCGGACGCAAGCATGCGGCTCAGCGACTGGAAGCCGATGTCGAGCATGGCACCGTCACCACCGACGACCCACAGCTTCTTGTCGCCCCAACCCATCTGGTCCCAACGAGCGCGGACGCCCATTGCGTCAGCCGGGCCGTTTTCGAACAAGGAGTTCGTCCACGGTACGAGATACGGATTGTAGGGATAGGTGGAGGCGTAAACGGTGGAGCAACCGGTCGAGTTCACGATCCCGACGCTTTCCTTGCCGTATTGGAAACCGGTGGCGGCAAGCATCATGCGAAGTGCCGTGCCTTCACCGCAACCCATGCAGGAACCAGCGCCACCGACATAAAGCAGCGAACGCTCGGCGAGCATCATGTCGGAGAGGAGTCTCTCGTTGATGTACTCGGACGGAGTCTCGGGAAGCGAGCGATAGAAATTGAAGGTCTTCTCGAAGGCCGGAAGCGTGTCCTTCTCCTTCATCAACATGCTGAGCGCGTCGTGGTTGCCACAGGCATCCACACACTCGGCGCAACCTTTGCACTTCGTCGGATCAACGAAGATGCCGAAGTAAGCGGGCTCTTTGCCCTTTTTCTCATAGGTCTTCCAGAATTTGGTGGTCTCGGCAAAATGGCTCTTCACCAAGGCGCGTTCGTCCTCGTCTTCGATCTTCGCAAGTTCGGATTCGAACTGTGCCTTCGGAACGGCCTTGCCGAGAATCGCGGTGTCCGGACATTCGGTCACGCAGTCCATACAGGCGACGCAGTTCTCGTAGTTGAAGACCGGGATTTCCGGCGCGATGTAGGAGAAGTCGCGAAGCGTGCCGGTGCCAGCTGGGATCAACGAGCGGAGCGTGCTGTGATCGGCGGGAAGGCCCATTTCAGCGCTGCCATCGTTGTAGGCTCCAACGATGCGTTCGTTGAAGTCTTGGACGTCGATCACATCCTTGGCGATCTCGGTGGTGTTCTTGCGGACGGTGGGCGGATCCACCTGTTCGCCGGCTTCGTTTTCTACGGGTTTTGTCTGTTGAATCATATCAGGTGGTCCTGAGTTGTTTGAAAGCCGCGATGGGTTGTCCAACCGCGGCTGTCGAGATGGGTTAGTTGGCGGCGACGAGTTCGCCTTCGGATGCTTTCTCTTCGGAGTGGGTGATGTCCTGCGGAATCTCCTGAATGTCGGTGAGTCCATGCTTCACGCACTTGAGATTTTCCTGCACAACCTTTTCGCCACGCTTTCCGAAATATTTGCGGATGTACTTTTCCACCCCGTTCAAAATGTCCTCTTCGCTCATGCCCGAACGGGCGGCGAAGGGCGTGACCTTGATGAAGATACCCACGAGCACGACACCCTGCATGCGCTGCACCAGATCGGGGTCAGTCGCGATTTCCCGGGCGATCTTGACCGTGTCGAGGTAGTAAACCTTCAGATCCTTGTTGCGGATGATCTTGCGGGCCCAGACCGGAATATCGCCCCAGACATCCTGCGGATCGATGCGATCGCTCTGGATGAAGACACTGCCGCCTTTGGTGATCCCGTGAAGCGGGTTCTCCAGGTTGAAGGCGTTCACGTCGTTCAAGGGAATGAACTCCACATCGTTCAATTCGCTGTGCGTGCGAATGTGCTGCTCAGCAACCGTCAGATAGTAAGTGGTCGGGAGACCCTTCTTTTCCGAACCGTATTTCGGGTAAGCCTGAACGTAGAGATTGAACAGCTCGCCGACGAAGGAGGCGATCAGCTTGTTGGTGGTCACCGAGCCAAACCCACCGACCGAGTGACCCCGCATCGAAAACGCACCTTCCGGCCGCAGATCGGGATCTTCGCCGTCCTCCAAGGCCAGTTCGTGTTTCACACCAACCACCGAGAAGACCCGGGGATTCTCTTCGATCATGTTCTTCACGATGGAGATGAAGTGGCAACCCCGGACATCGCGCG
>JBMYQZ010000456.1:0-4911 GCA_049601855.1 Limisphaerales bacterium
TTGTTTGGTTTCGCCAGCCATGGCGCCGGCGGCAAACGCCAATCCCATGATGACGGCGGCGATACCGAAACCAATTCCAAGCGCAACCCAGGTATTGGGGTTGGCGGGGTCGGTTTCTGGCCAGCCTTCCCGTTCTGGGGGAGGAGGACGGTCCATCTTGGGCTTCGGTGCCGGGGCTGGAGTGGGAACCGGTGCGGGAGCGGCGGCGGCCGGAGTCGGCGTCGGTGTCGGTGTCGGTGTGGGGGTTGGAGTTGGCGTCGGGGAGGGCGTCGGCGTGGGAGTCGGCGTCGGCTTGGGGGTAAGCTTGGGCGGATCCAGTTTTGGAGGGCCGGATGCTGGACCTCCAGCAGGGGCCGGGGCTGGGGCGGACGCGGTGGGAACCTTGGTCTTGGTGTTACAGCCGGGACAGTCGATTTCCATGCCGGCGTAGTCCGGCTCGACCTTCATTTTCATCCCGCAGGATGCGCAATTGAATCGGATCATGATGGTTACTGCTTGGAGTTGCGTATGTCTTAGAGTTCAAGGGATTTAAGTCAAACTTTTGTTTGAGCGTGACCGGATAACACCGAACTTTCGTCCGGTCGAAATACCTTTACCATGAAGGCGTCATTCGCTTGCTGATCGTCAGGCCCGACTGGGCTGAGTGAGCTTCCATTCGTGGAAACGCATCAGGTCGGTGACCGTATCCACGTCGGATAACTCGCGGATGCGGGCGACGACGAGCCTCGCCTGCTCCGCGTGAGCAAGAGTTTCGGCGAAAACGGTCTCGGTGCTCCAATTGATGTTCTCAAACAAGGTTGGTGCCGGATTGCTCAATCCGATCAGCCAGTAGCCGCCATCGGTGGCCGGTCCCAAGACGACGTCATGCTGCTCCAACTGCGCCTCCGCCTCATCGATGTCCGAACTTTCCACGTAGGGACAATCGGACCCAATGATGATCACGCGTTCGAATCCGCGGTCAAATGCCTGCTGGAAAGCCGTCTTCAGCTTCTCGCCCAGATCGCCGTCGGCCTGAGGGCTGGCCGTCCAACCCTCTTGGAGCCAACCGGATACCTCATCCCGGGCGTCTGCAGGAACGAAGTGCAGATCGACATTCTCTATGGATCGAAGCTGGGTGGTGATGATCTCGACCAAGGTCTCGTAGGTCTCCAACGCCGTCTCGGAGCCGATCGTTGCGGCCAAGCGTGTCTTCACAAAACCGGCACGCGGGGCCTTTACGAAGATGATCAATTGGGTGCGCGGCACGCCGCAGGATGCGTTGGGGGCTGGCTGCGAGCCAACAAAATCCTTGGGAGGAATTGTGGATTTGCCCATAGTCGGCGGCGATTTCCATGGGCGACGAAGAACCCAAAAACGAAGCCGGGAAGAAACCGTCCAAAGGGAAGGTGTTTCTCCATCGTCTCACCAGCACCTTGATCCTCTGGGGCGTGGTCCTCGGGGGCTTGTTCTGCGGCAACGCAACGATTGCTTCGGGGGTTTTCCTCGTGGTGATGTTGACGCTGGTCGTCAGTGGGCAGCTGGAGTTCTACAATATCGCAAAATCCAAAGGCCTGCCCTGTTATCGCGGCTTGGGAGTTTGGGCGGGGGCGATCCTGTTCTTTGCGACTTGGCTGCACTCGGCGGGATTGTTGGGGATTCATGACCAGCCATCGCGGGTGAACGACTTCGAGACGATCCTCGTAATCGCCTTCGTGCTCGGGCTGTGCGTCCGGCAGTTCATGAACAAGGACAACAGCCAGGGTATCGTGACCATGGCCGTGACCTTGTTTGGCATCATGTATGTCGCGTGGCTGTTGAACTTCGTGCAGAAAATCTACTTCTTTCAGCACGACCAGGTCGAAGGTGCCTACTACGTCGTCTATTTCATCGTGGTCACGAAGTTCAGCGACATGGGTGCCTATCTCGTCGGTTCGATGATCGGTAAACACAAGATGATCCCGCGGGTCAGCCCGGGGAAGACCTGGGAAGGTTTCGGTGGTGCCATCGTGATTTCCACGGGAGGGAGCTTGTTGTTCGCGCACCTCTTTCGCGATCACATGGTGGGTATGACGCCCATGCACGCGATTATTATCGGCGTGATGCTCAGCGTGGCGGCTGTGATTGGGGATCTGATCGAATCCCTCATGAAACGCGAAGCGGGCGTGAAGGATTCCGGTAATTATTTCCCTGGTATCGGAGGCATTCTCGACTTGTTGGACAGTCTTCTGTTCAATGCGCCGCTCATGTATCTCTACCTACGTCACGTTCTGACGAGCTGATGAAAAACGTCGTTCTATTGGGTTCCACCGGTTCCATCGGAACCAGCACGATCAAGGTCGCCGAGGATATTCCGGATCAGATCCGCCTGGTCGGGCTTGCCGCCGGCCGCAATTCCGAACTGCTGATGGAGCAGACGCTGAAGTTCAAGCCGGAGGCGATCGGGATCCAGGATTCCAAAACCGCGGTTGATATGCAGGGAGCGCTCGGGACTCAAACCCAAGTGTATTCAGGTGCGGATGGTTTGATCAAACTCGCCACCTTGGATGCCGCGGACATCGTGTTGATCGCGATCGTCGGGACGGGTGGCCTGCAACCCGCGTTGGCCGCCATTCGCGCGGGCAAGGACATCGCAGTGGCGTCGAAAGAGATTCTCGTGATGGCCGGCGAGATCGTGATGGAGGAAGCCCGCAAATACGGCGTGCGCGTTCTTCCCGTCGACAGCGAGCATTCGGCCATCTTCCAATGCCTTGATGGCAAACCGAACGACTCCATCCGGAACGTTTGGCTCACCGCTTCCGGCGGTCCGTTTCGAGACAAGGAAAAGTGGCCCAAGGAATGTTTCCCGGAGATCAGCCTGGAGAAGGCCCTGAAGCACCCGTCTTGGGACATGGGCACAAAGATCACGATCGATTCCTCGACCATGTTCAACAAGGGACTTGAAATGATCGAGGCACGCTGGCTTTTCGACGTCGAGATGAAGCGCGTACAGGTGGTCGTTCATCCTCAAAGCGTCGTTCACTCCCTCGTCGAATACGTTGACGGTTCATTTATCGCGCAACTTTCCACCCCGGACATGTGTTTGCCTATCCAGTACGCGCTCACTTATCCGGATCGCGCCCCGAGTCAGCGGGTGGAAACCAATTTCGCAAAACTCGGGCAATTGACCTTTGAGGAGCCGGACGTCGAACGATTCCCGGCTCTGGATCTCGCCCGCGAGTCTGGGGAACGGGGCGGAACAATGCCGGCGGTGATGAATGCCGCCAACGAAGTCGCCGTGGATGCCTTTTGCGATGGAATGATTCGCTACGACCAGATCACGGCTACGGTCGCGCAGACCATGTCCCGCCACGAGGTTGTGCAGTATTCGGACCTGGACGAGGTGATCGAAGCAGACGGATGGGCCCGAATTGAAGCGGGCAAGATCGTGAATGGCGGATGAAAAACGCGATTGTTTGAACGAAAATCAATGTTTGTTGCCTGATTTCGGTAAACAGCTAAGCTTCTCTTTCTCTCTTAAGATATGGAATTCCTGATCAATTACATCTACGTGCCGATCGTCGTGCTTGTGCTCTTTGGCGCTGCCATCTTCGTGCACGAGTGGGGCCACTACATCGTCGCGCGCCTGTGCGGATTGAAAGTCGAGGCCTTCGCCATTGGCTTTGGTAAACCGATCTACGCGTGGACGAACAAGGAAGGCATCGAATACTCGATCCGATGGATCCCTGCGGGTGGCTACGTGAAACTGCCGCAGATGCTCACATCCGAAACCCTGGAAGGCGAAGGGCCGCAGGAAGAGCTTCCGCCAGCCTCGCCCATCGCGAAGATCCTGGTGGCTTTCGCCGGTCCGTTCATGAACGTGGTCTTCGCGTTCGCCATCGCGACCTACGTTTTCTTCTTCGGCCTGCCGATCAAGATCAATCCCGCGATCATCGGTCCGATGGACACCGCCTCTGAAGAATACAAGGCAGGGGTTCGTGGGGAGGACCACATCATGACCGTCAATGGCAAGGAGGCCAAAACCTGGGAGAGGGTCTTCAACCAGGTCATTTTCGCTGAGACCAATCGCATCGATGTCGAGGTCGATCGGAAGGGCGAGCGACTGACTTTCAACTTGGAGGCCAAGATCAACGATGCCGTCGGGATCAAGACCTTGAGCCTTCCAACCAAGGACAAGCCTTACATCAAGACTGTTTCCGACGATATGCCCGCGAAGGCAGCAGGCGTCCAACCGAACGATCGAATTGTGAAATTCGACGGGATCACCATCGCCAGCACCAAGCAGTTTACCGATGCCGTGAAGGAGCGCGGAGGCAAGGAGTGCGAATTGATCGTCGAACGCGAGAAGATGATCGGCACCAATATTACGACGGAGCTTTGCACCTTGTCCGTGACTCCCCGAGGCGAACCCGGAAAAAAGGGTGCGTTGATCGGTGTTGGACTTGATGAAAAAGCGATTTATGAGGTGCAGAAACCGGGGCCTTTGCCATGGGTGCTGGTGGGCGAGGTGTTTGAACAAATCAAGTTCACGATGTATGCCCTCGCGAATTCCAAGAAGACCGGCGTCGGTATCTCGGATTTGAGTGGCCCGGTGGGAATTCTCTCGGTGCTCGCGACCCAGGTAAAAGCCGATCTGCGGCTGGCGATGAAATTCATGATCCTGCTCAACCTCAGTCTGGCGATCATGAACCTGTTGCCGATCCCTGTGCTCGATGGCGGCCACATCGTGATGGCGATTCTGGAGAAAATTCGTGGAGTGCCGCTGGGCGTGCGCGTTCAGGAGTATGTGACGACGGCTTTCGCGCTGCTGCTCATCAGCTTCATGCTGTTCGTGACTTATGCGGACGTGAAGCGCTTCTGGCTCTTCAAGCACATGTTCACGCAGGAGACCGAGATCCGGACCAAGGAAGATAGTGGGCCGCCGGCGAAGCCGGA
>JBMYQZ010000457.1:0-4907 GCA_049601855.1 Limisphaerales bacterium
TAGACGATGTCTTCGCGATCAAAGGGAGTGATCAACAGCATGCCTTGCTTGAAATACTTGACGGCATTGTTGGCACCCATGGCGCCGAGCACGACGTCCTCGACGAGATTCGTGAGGCTGCCGGCGTCATTCAACAGTTCGGCGCTTAGCTCCTGCTTCAGAGACTGGATCGAGGGTTTCGAGAGGGTGGGTGCATGCGGGAGCACACCGAGGAGTTCGAGTCCGTGCCGCGCCAATCCTTTGCGGGCGAATTCAGTGATGAAGTCAATCTTGTGCGGCAACACCTTGTTGATGATCACACCAATCACTTCCACCCCATGTTGATCGAACAAGGCCTTGTTGAGCACGACCTCGTCGATGGGTTTGCCGATCCCGCCGCGGGTGACGAGAATGGCTTTGCATCCGAGTTCCTTGGCAACCTGCGCGTTGGAGAGATCGAAGACGGAACCGACACCGGCGTGACCGGATCCTTCGCAGAGCACGAACTCCTTCTGCCAGGCCACCCGATCGAAGGCCTCTTGGATACGATCAACCAAGGCGCCGCGATTGGCGTCCTGCAGGTAGCGTCGCGTAAAGTCCGGCTCGATCGCGATGGGGCTCATGTCGATCAACGGACAATCCAGATGGTAGACGCTGTCCATCAAGACCGTGTCCTCGTCGATCTTGTTTTCCTCAATCTCCACGAAGCGTTGCCCGACCGGCTTGATGTATCCGACGCGGTGGTAGCGCTTCTTGATCTCGGCCAAGAGACCGAGTGAGGTGGTGGTCTTGCCGTCGTTTTGCCGGGTGGCGGCAATGAAGACGCGGGGCGTGTCGCGGTTCATGAATCCAAGGGGAAGGTGATGCCGGCATCGGGATAAAGTTCACGATACGCGATGGCCTGCAGGCCAACGATTCCGGCGACCCCCAGAATGTCATGGGCGTTGGCACCGCGGGAGACATCGGCGGCGGGTTGGTCGAGGCCCAGAATAATCTGCCCGTAGGCGTTGGCCCGAGCAATGTGTTGCACCAGTTTGGCTCCGATGTTGCCGGAATTCAGATCGGGAAAGACGAGGACATTGGCCTGACCTGCGACCGGACTGTCCGGATACTTCACTTCGGCCACCTCAGGCACAATCGCAGCATCCAGTTGAAGATCTCCATCGAAGTCAGCCTCGAGTCCAAGACCTTTGGCCTTCTCTTTCGCCGCCACCGTTGCCGCCTGCACCTTGGCAACGGACGGATGTTTCGCACTGCCGTGGGTCGAGAAGGAGAGCATGGCAACGCGTGGCCGAGCGCCAATCAGGCGAAGACACAAGGCGGCCGTCGACACCGCGATGTCCGAAAGTTGCTCCACGTTCGGATCGGGAATCACGGCGCAATCACTCATGAACAAGGTGCCTTCGTGCCCAAAGCGTGTGTCTTCGACCTCCATGATCATACAGCTGGAGGCTGTGCTCACACCAGGCGCACGGCGAAATACCTGGAACAAAGGCCGCAACACACTACCGGCAGCCTCGTTGGTGCCCGACACCATTCCGTCGGCTTGACGCATGGCCACCATCATGGCTCCGAAATAGTTGGGCTGCAGCATGGCCGCGCGCGCCGCGGCGGCATCAATGCCCTTAGCCTCGCGATGACGTCGATAAATGTCCACAAACCGGTCCAGTTCCTCACTGTCCTCCGGGTTGATGATACGGACGCCTTCAAGGGAGAGATTCAGATTCGCCGCGAGCGTCTTGATACGGGTACGGTCCCCCAGGAGGATTGGCGCCCCCAGTTGCAGTGAAAAGAACTGGCGCGCCGCCTGCAAAACCCGCGATTCGGTCCCTTCCGGGAAAACGATCCGTTTGGGATGCCGTTGAAGCTTCTGCAATATGCCGCCAATGAAACGCACGCGCTTTAAGTAGCGAACCGTTCCGTAAATCGCAACTCATCCCATCAACGAGGCAATTGCAAATCCGGCCATTAACCGACTTGCGCCGCACGGGAGCGACGTACAAAATCCACGGGTCATGCAGGTCTTCCGCATCTTGGCTGTGGTGACAGCCTTCACCCTCATCACCTCGTCGCTGCGCGCCACCTCCACCCTCCCCAGCACCATCGAAGAGCGGGCCGAATTGGCCGACGCCATCTGTGTCGGCACCATCGGAACGTCGGTGTCCTTTCGTGGACCAAGCGGAGGGATTCGAACCCAGACGGCGGTCGAGGTGAACGATGCTTTGAAAGGCGTGCTCCCCGGCACGGTCTATCTCGTCCACGCCGGCGGCGTGCTTGACGGTATGGAAGATCGTCGCAGCGACGCTCCGGCACTTCCCGCCGGCGAGCCGCGCCTGTTTTTTCTGAAACAGCGCGACGACGGAACGGTGTTTGCCAATGGCGGCGTGGCGGGCGTGCTGGCCGCGGAAGGCCCCTTCGGCAATATGCTAGCGACACGAGTACGCGCGTTGTTCCCCGACGCGGCGCAAGCCGGAGTCGATTTGCGAAATTCCGCCGCAGCAACCCCCATCCGTCAGCCATCCGTGATCGGCGGGTTGTTTCTGAACGCCGCTGTACCCTTCCGCTTTGTGCAGGGCGATCACGCCGCACCGATCGGCTATCTCGTGGATATGGATGTGCTGCCATCCGGAATCACCACCACTTCCGCCCTGGCCGCGATCAGCAACGCTTTCGGCGCCTGGGCGACGGCCACGAGTCTGACCTTCGAATACCGCGGGACGACGAGTTTTGGACAGGCGGCCAGCGCCGTGAACAGCGACGACGGGATGATTCGCCTGCAACTTCACGACAGTTTCAACCAGGTAAACGGCGACCTGCTGCTCGGCTTCGGCGGTTCACTGGCCTTCACCAACTCCGGCCTCGGTGGAACGATCGACGGCCAAGGCTACGGCCGAACAGCGCGGGGTTATCTGATGCTCGAACACACCAACACGACGCTCTCCGATCCGATCGCGTTGGAAGAAGTCATCACCCACGAACTCGGGCACGTACTCGGTCTGGACCACTCCAGCGAAACCCAGGGCGAGACCGACACCAATCTGAGTCAGGCTATCATGTTCTTTCAGATCCAAGGCGGTGGCCGCGGCGCCACGCTCGGCGACTACGACCGCAACATCGTCACCCAACCCTATCCTACCAATAACACTCCTCCTGTCGCCTTCGACCGGATCATGGATGTGGTCAATCACGTCACGCAAGCCAACGACACCAACGCCAACGTCAACGTGGCCGGCATCAACGAAGTTGAACTCGCACTCTTCGATCGACAAACCGCCAGCACCAATCTCACGCTTCAACTGCTGAGTGTAAACAATGCCACTGGCGTCTTCAGCATCGATGGTCAGAAGGTGAAGTACAACTCCCAAGGGTTCTTCGGCGCCGCGCGCTTGGATCCGCTCTCCGGGCTGGGGTACAACATCGCCACCGTGGTCGCGTCCGACGGCACAAATCTCTCTCCTCCCGTCGACATCTTCATCAATTCACTTCAAGCCGATCGCTTCCCGACCAACGCCAGTGACGGTATTCCAGATGATTGGATGACCGACTTCTTCGGCAAAGCGGATCCTACCCAGGTTCCCGGTTTCTCTACCACCGGGGACGCGGATGGCGATGGTATCAGCAATCTCGATGAGTTTCGCATCGGGACCAACCCCACCAATGCCGCCTCCGTTCTCACCTTCATACCTACCACTCAGGACGAAACACTGAACTTCGCGACCACCATCGGCGAACTTTACAAGGTCGAGGTCACCACCGATTTCACCACCTGGAGCGTGGCCGCCCTGCCCATGCAGGCCACCGCCACCAACATGGTCATTTCCAATTTCATCGGCGACATTGGGGAACTCGGATTTTTCCGGCTCCAACGTGTTCCCTGAGGACTGATGCAGGTTGATCTCGCGTATGGGCGCGGCACGCTCCCGGTCGAACTGCCGAATGACGCCCGTGTCATCCAGCCCCGGCATCACGACGCCCTCCCCGACGAGAAACTGACATTCCTCAGATCCCTCCAGAAACCCATCGCTTCTCCGGCCCTGCTCGATCGCATCAATCCGAACGATCAGGTCTGCGTCCTTTTTACCGACAACACCCGCGCCACACCCAACCATCGGATCATCCCGTGGATTCTCGAACACCTTTCCGATCACCCGCGCGAGAACATCTTTCTCCTCAACCAACTCGGCACGCATCGCCCGAACACCCGCGATGAACTCGCCGAGATGCTCACGCACGAGATCCTAGACCAATACGAGGTTCTCAACCACGACTGCGATGACAAAGCCAACCTTGTCCAGATCGGCGAAACTCGTGACGGCACACCGGCCCTGTTGAATCGCCGAGCCTACGAGGCTGAACTTCGCATTGTCACCGGCTTCGTCGAACCTCACTTCTTCGCCGGGTTCAGTGGTGGCCCGAAAGGTCTCGTCCCCGGCGTCGCCGGATTGCGCACCGTCATGAGCAATCACGGCAGCAGCCACATTTCCGATTCCAACGCCACCTTTGGCATTACCCATGGCAACCCGCTGTGGGAAGAACTCCTGCGCCTCGCCAAGCTCGCGGGCCCCAGTTTCCTCATCAACGTCACCCTCAACGAAATCCGCGAACTGACGAATGTCTTCAGCGGCGATCTTGAGGAAGCCCACCGCCAAGGCTGCCAGTACGTCAAAGCCTCCGCGATGCAGCAGGTGGAAGCACCTTTCGACATCGTCGTCACCACCAACAGTGGTTACCCCCTCGACCGCAATCTATACCAAGGCGTCAAAGGCATGAGCGCCGCCGCCCGCATCGTGAAGGAAGGCGGCCTCATCATTCTTGCCTGCGAATGCCTGGACGGCGTCCCTGCCGACAGCCCCTTCGATCAGCTCCTCCGGGAAACTAGGGCGTGTTCGAAAACTTGAAAAAGCCAAAGATCGGGCTTGTACAAATTC
>JBMYQZ010000458.1:0-4897 GCA_049601855.1 Limisphaerales bacterium
CTCACTTATCTCGCCACCGTGCAACACGCCGATGGTTCCTGGACCCCTTTGTGGTTCGGTAATCAACACGCCAACGACGACGAAAATCCCGTCTACGGCACTTCCAAAGTGCTGATCGCCCTGAACGATTTTCGCGAATCAAACCCCATGGCCAAACGAGCTGCTGCTTGGCTGGCCAACGCCCAGAAAGCCGACGGCAGTTGGAGCGGGGGCGGAGACTGGCCGGCATCCGTCGAGGAAACCGCCCTGGCCGTGGAAGCACTGGCGGGCTGCGAAGGATTCGAAAAAGAGATTGAGCGTGGTGCCGCCTGGTTGATGGTACGCGTCGAACGCAATGAATGGCGCGACGCCTCACCGATTGGCTTCTATTTCGCCAAGCTCTGGTACCACGAAAAGTTGTATCCCTACATCTACACCGTCGGCGCCTTGAACCGGATCCTTGCGGGGCGTTGAAAGTGGCGGATTGAGGATGGGCGAGCGATGATTGAGTGGCGCTGTTTGCTCGACAGCCCAATCGGGATCGCATATCGGCATGGAGATGACTGACGCAGATAGGATGGACGGAGTGGAGATACGTCAGAGATCGGTGTCAGGGCAGTCGGTCGCGGAACGCAGGGCGTAATGATTGAAGGACGAGCGAATGGTCAGCGGGTTGGCAAGGGAAGGTATATTCTCAAGAAACGTATGGGCCGGGGAGGATTCGGCGAGGTCTGGCTGGCGGAGGACACCCTGGTTGATGACTGGGTGGCTGTGAAGTTTCCGCGCGCCATCGGTGCCGATCGGGAGTCACAGATCAGAATGCTGATTCAGGAGGCGGGCAGCAGCCGTCAGCTGTCCCATCACAATATTGTGCGCCTGTTCGACGTGTCCCGGGAGGTGGACGAGAGCCCGTTTTTGACCATGGAGTTTGTCAATGGCCCCACCTTGGCGCTGCTGAAGGCTCAGGAGGAGGGAGTGTTCGCCTGGGAGAAGATCGCACCGATCATGCAACAACTTTGCTCTGCCTTGGACTATGCCCATGGCAAGGGCGTCATCCATCGGGACCTGAAACCGGGCAACATGATGTTGAGTCCCGAAGGCGTCCTGAAGCTGACCGATTTCGGGCTGGCTGTTCAAACCCGGGAAACCAGCGAGGCCAAAGGGGGGTCGCTGCCGTACATGAGCCCGCAGCAATTGGATCGGCAGAAGCCGGAAATCACGGACGATCTTTATTCCCTGGGAGCGACGTTTTACGAACTGTTGTCGGGCCGTCCGCCGTTCCGTCATGGCGACTTGGAATACCAGATTCGCCATGAACTTCCAGAGCCGCTGGATGAACGTCTCGAAGCGCTGGGAAAGGCCAATGCCGTGCCGCCCGCCGTGGCGGCGATGGTAATGGCCCGTCTGGCCAAGAGGCCGGACCGTCGCCCCCAGGGAGCGGCTGATATCGCCGAATGGATTGGCATTACCCTGCTTGAGGAAACTGCACAATCCACGCCCAGCGAGGAACAGGTCGATGAGAAAGAAGGAGTCGAGGGAGCGACCGAGGATGCGCTGGAGTCCCCGTCATTGGTGGACGAGCGGGAGATTGGTGATCGCCGAACGATTCGGTTCGCACTCACGCTGGGAGCCTGCCTGATATTGCTGACACCGCTGGTTGTGTTCTTGCTTATGCGCGATGGATCTCCCGCAGTTCGCTGCAATGTCTGCAGGTTGTAGCACATCGGGTCATCGAGCGGAGGTTCGTAGTCCTGAACTCGCACGGGCAGAATCTCCCGTCGTAGCCGGGTTGCCATGGATATCTCCCGCTGTACATGCGGCGACGCGTTCGCCTCCCGGGAATAAACCAAGAGCACGAGCGGGCATTCACTCAATGCGCCCGCAATATTCTTGGCCCAGTCTCCACCGGACGGAATATCACGATAGGACAACCAGCACGGCACCCCGGCCCCTTCCAGCGCCGTGCGCACGGCTTCAGCCTCGTCCTGATTCTTCGACGAGTGGCTGACGAATACTTGGTATTTGCCCCATTCGGTCATGGTCTCGCAGAAATCCCGATCGCTTCATGGACTTCGTTTCGAACGGAGGAAATCGTCGTTGATCGTCCGTGCTTGGCAATTCATTTCGTGTGCCGGCGCAACGCACTCGGCACTGGCGGATTGCCGCTAACGATGGAGTCGATTTCGCTACGGTAGTTGAAACGGGAAGCCCCATCCAAGTAAGGCGACTTCAGATTGATGAATTACGAAGTGCTCCGCGGCGTATGCGTTCCGGACTTCGCAATTCAGAAATCAACAATCATTAATCTGAAATCCCTCCGAAACGCCCTCGCGGTTACCCTTCTTACCGGATGGACACCCCCATGGGCCACGGCTATGGTCCGCGCAGGTTTTCCCGGAGCGAGGCGCTTGAACTCCTTTGAACGGGGCAAAACCGGACATCAATTATGGCTACTACAGCAACGGACACGCCCGCCACGAGCGACGCGGATGTCGCCGCGATCAAGGATCTGCGCGAACGCTACGTCAAACTCCGCGAAGAAATCGCCAAGGTCATCATCGGCCAGGATCAGGTCATTGAAGAACTGCTCATCGCGATCCTGTCTCGTGGTCACGCGCTCCTGATGGGGGTGCCCGGATTGGCGAAGACGACCATGGTGCACGCGCTGGCTGATGTGATGTCGTTGGACTTCAGTCGGATTCAATTCACGCCCGACCTCATGCCGAGTGACATCACAGGCACGGATATTCTTCAGGACTCGGACACGCCGGGCAAACGCGAGTTCGTCTTCCTGAAGGGGCCGCTCTTCGCGAATATCGTACTGGCTGACGAGATCAACCGCACCCCGCCAAAGACCCAGAGCGCTCTGCTCGAGGCCATGCAGGAACACAAGGTGACGGCGAGCGGGAAGGCGTTCGATCTGCCGAGCCCCTTCTTCGTGCTTGCGACACAGAATCCGATCGAACAGGAAGGCACGTATTCACTGCCCGAGGCGCAGCTCGATCGCTTCATGTTTTTCATCCACGTCGATTACCCGAGCGAAGAGGAGGAGAAACAAATTGCACGGGCAACGACCGCGGGCGTGGCGGAAGCCCTGACCGATTTGATCAATGGCGAAGAGGTGCTGGATTTTCAGGGGCTCATCGAACGAGTTCCCGTTCCCGACCATATTTACGATACCGCGGTCACACTGGTGCGCCGCACGCGGCCGCAGGAAGAGTCCACCCCGGATTGGATTAAGCGCTGGGTGACTTGGGGCGCCGGTCCCCGGGCGGTGCAATACCTGATTCGTGGGGCCAAGGCGCATGCCGTTCTCCAAGGCAGCTACCTCGTGGGCACGGAGAATATTGAAGCGGTCGCCCGACCGGTCCTGACCCATCGTATCCTCACCAATTTTCAGGCGCAGACCGAGGGCGTAAACAGCCCGCAGATCATCGACCGCCTGCTCGAAGAGATTCGCAAGGAAGAGGTCAGTGGCTGAGGATCGTTCCAGAGAATTTCTCGATCCGGAGGCGCTGGCGCGATTGATGCACCTGCCGCTGGTGTCCCGCTTTCCGATGGAAGGCAGCGTCACCGGCCAACACAAGTCGCCGCATCGGGGTTCGAGCGTGGAGTTTGCCGAGTACCGCGGCTACGTCCCGGGAGATGACCTGCGTCGGCTGGATTGGCGTGTGCTGGGTCGGACCGACCGCTTTTACATCAAGGAGTTTGAGGCGGACACCAATCTCCGTCTGCACGTGGTCATCGACGCGAGCGCGTCCATGGGCTTTGCCGGCAAAGGCGAGGCGAAGTTTGCCTACGCGCGCCGAATCGCCGGGTCGTTGGCTTATCTTGCTGCGGGGCAGGGTGACGCGGTGGGTTTGTTTTGTCCCAATGGAAAGAAGCAGGTCGAACTCCCCGCCAAGCGCAACCCGGCGCATCTCAGCACCCTCTATGATGTGCTCGAAGATACCGTTCCCGAAGGCGAGACGAACATCCTCGGCGCCCTGCACGAGATGGCGGAAAAGGTCCGGCGCCGCGCCTTGATCGTCGTATTGTCTGACTTCTTCTGTCCGATCGACGAACTCGCCTCGTGTCTGCAACACCTGCGTTTTCAAAAGCACGACCTCGCGATCTTTCGTCTGCTTGATCCGATGGAAACGAATTTCGAATTCGATCGCCCGATGCGTTTCCAGGATCTCGAAAGTCCGTTCAGTCTCGTGACCGAACCGGCGATGATCCGTGATCTTTACCTGGAAGAGATCAACAAGCATCGCGAAGCCCTGCGCACTGCGTGCCTGGAGTTCAACGTCGATTTCCGCGAGGTCGTCACCGATTCGAATCCCGAGCAACACCTCGCCGACTTCCTGACTGAGCGGGCGCACGCCAATCCATGACGTTCCTGCAGCCATACATCCTGTTGGGACTCCCGCTGATCCTGTTGCCGGTGGTCATTCACCTGATCAACCGGATGCGTCATCGCCCGCAACCTTGGGCGGCGATGATGTTCCTGATTGCGGCCACCCGGGCTTCGACCAATCGCGCCCGCCTCAAGCAATGGCTCGTGCTCCTCTTTCGCGTGTTGGCCGTGGCGGCCTTGATTTCCTTCCTCGCCCGCCCGCTCGGTGGTGGCTGGCTGGGTTGGGCGGTCAATGCCGCGCCGGACGTGATCATGATCGTGCTCGATCGTTCCGCGAGCATGGAGACCAAACTCCCCGGCCAGACGATCACCCGCCGCGAACAGGCCTTGAAGATGATCGCCGAAGCCGCGGACAAGTTTTCGGAGACCAGTCACCTTTTTCTTCTCGATAGCGCTAGCAAGGAGGCCCAACAACTCGCCTCCGCGAGCGCCTTGCAGGAGGCATCGTTGACCGGCCCCACCGACACCGCGGCCGATCTCCCTGCCTTGCTCCAGATCGCCCACCATTGGCTCGTCGAC
>JBMYQZ010000459.1:0-4877 GCA_049601855.1 Limisphaerales bacterium
TTTCAGTTCGAAGCCTTGCTCACCGCCGCGGGAGATCAGGTAGCGGGCACGGAAGAGAGACCTCATACCTTCGCGCTTGATGCTGCCGAATTCGCTGCCGTCGGGGGAAAGGAAACTGTAGTTGGCCGAGAAATCGATGATGCGGTCGGCCTTGATCTCGCAGATCGTCTTCTCCTTGGAGTCGTCCTGGTAGACGATGATGTTCTCCTTGAGCTTGAAGAGCTTTTGCCGGACGAAGCACATGGCGTTGCCAAGAGCATCGGTGACGTAGATTTGTGGTGCGATCGCGAGGATCTTGAAACGGAAGTGAAGTGGATAATTCATGGCCCCAAAAGTCTCTCTCGGTTGGCCCGCGATGATGCCCGAGCGCGAGCGTGCAGCAATACAAATGTCCTCAAGCCCAAGTCTCGCCCTCGGGGTCGTGGGCGTTCAACTGGAAGAGGGGAATGCGGACCAGGATTGGGTTGCCATCTTCATCGAGTCCGATGTAGCTGCCCTCGGCTTCTCCGGTGGGGGTGGCGAGAACGTGTCGGCTGTTGTAGCTGAACTTTTCGCCGGGGCCGATGGTGGGGAATTCGCCGACCACGCCGTCGCCTTCCACGGCGATCATCTTGCCGTCGGCATCGCGCACGACCCATTTGCGCCCCTTGATGGTGACGGTGGTTTCGGAGTCGTTGCGGATGGAGATGAAGTAGACAAATGAATGCGGCTCCTCGGGCGGGGAAGGAAGATCGGGCGCGTAGACGATTTGGTCGATCGTTACGTGGAGTCCATCAATTTCCTTAAAGTTACCCATTGGTCTCGTGGGCGGAGCGTAAACCTGTGCCCGGGAATTAGGAAGCGATTCCGACGAAGCCGCGACTTTACCGCTTCCCGGGTGTGTCCTTATGATCGGGGACATGAGGTGCAGATTCATTTGGGCGATCGGAATCGCGTTGGCGATGCCGTGGGGGACGTCAGCGCAGGTGACCCTGCCCGGCGGGGAGAACGCGATGTTTCGCATCTGGGACAAGAATGGGGATGGGGTCATCGAGCGAAGTGAGCTTACCAAACGGGTTGCGGATGATTTGCTCGGGCGGTTGGACGCGAATAAGGATGGGAAATTGACGGCCGAGGAATTCCGTGTCGGCAAGCCGAAGAAAGGCGCGGGTCCGTTGGCACAATCGAATGAGGTGGTCGTGCGATGGGATCAGGATCACGATGGGCGCGTTTCGCCTTTGGAAACTCCGGAAGCCTTCTGGCCCTATTTTGCCCGGGCGGACAACAACGAGGACGGGGTTCTCACAGATGCTGAGTTCAACGGGTTGAAAGTCGAGTTCAAGGGCACATCTTTGATGTCGGTGAGTGGGTATGCGTACGAGATGCATCTGCTTGACGAGTCGGGCAAACAGCGGGTGATGTCGATTCTCGATCTCGACGGGAATGGGACCTTGGAGCCCGGAGAGATCCCGCTTTTGACCCATAAACGGAATCGTCGCCTGTGGTCGCATTACCACGTGCGTTTGGGGGCCTACTACACCCTGACCAACAACTACAAGCATTACGACCGCAACAAGAACAAGCACCTCGAGTCGAAGGAGCTCACTTCCGCATTTTGGAAGTATTTCGATATTCTGGATATCAACCATGACAGCATCCTGTCCAACGACGAGATCGATCGGATCGTCGCGTTGAAGGTTTACGAATGGATTGAGAACGAGGATCTTTGTGCTCGCTTGGATCGCGACGGTGATGGGGCGGTGTCGGATGCGGAAACACCGAAGTACCTGCGCAACTACGTCCCGCGCATCGATCTGAATAACGACGGGGTCATGACTCCCGATGAATTCGTGGGCGTGAGCGGTGGCTTCAATATCCGTGGTGAACTGCGCAAGGTTCGCGGGCATCCGTATCCGACCCGGGTCGCCCCACGGCAGCACGCGATGGTGGTGAAGACATTGGATCAGGACAATGACGGGAGGCTGGGCAAATCGGAACTGCCGGAATTCCTGAACTGGGCGTTCTATCGGCTGGATTTGGATGACAGCGGTGCCTTGGAGACGAACGAATACACGACCAACCTGTGGTTCGCGTTGTCTTGGTATGATTCCGATCGCAACGGATTGTTGGAGGGTGAAGAGATGTCCCGTCTGGGCGAACGGAAACCTCCGTTGAATTCGTACAAGGGCCAGGAACTCTTTTCCCGCTTGGACAAGAATCGAGATGGTCGCCTGTCCCAGCGAGAGGCGCCGATCCTCTACACCAGTTTTCCGCTCCTCTGGGATGATAACGAAAATCTCGAGATCGATGCTGATGAACTGAGCAACATCTGGCAGCAGTTCCCTTCCAATTCCTACGGGGCCTTCATCCAGGCCTTCTACCATCCTCCTTTGAAGCCGGTGGAGAAGCAGCGGCTCGTATCCGTGTTTGATGCGGACGGCGATGGCGAGTTGATCGAAAAGGAGATGCCGTATTCGGTTCGGCGCCACGTCAAAGAACTGGACAAGGACGAGAATGGGAAGATCTCGGTCGAAGAAATGACGCAGAAGTTCCTCGGCTTCTTTCGCTATGCCGACATTGATCAGGACGGGGAGGTGACCGCAGAGGAATTTCGGGAACTGCGAACGATCTACCCCGAGCGTGTTCCCAAACACCTGGTGTCAATGCGACGTCATTTGGATACCAATGGCAATTTCGTGATCGAGCCACACGAGTGTCCTCCGTCGTTGATGGTCGAATTTTCCCAGCTGGACCACAATCGCAGCGGCGTTTTGGAAAGCGCGGAGTATGGGAAGCTTCGATTCATGGTGAACCAAGACAATGAAGTCGTGCGCGTGGGTGGAATCTACGTGATCAACGTTCCATCGATGGGCTGGGTGTTGGATGCCTTGGATCGCGATGTTGATGGTTCGTTCTCCATCGATGAACTACCCGATACTGCGGCGTGGCGAAGTGAATTCAAGCGGGCGGACGTCAATCGAGATGGCGAATTGTTGTTCACCGAGATGGATAACAGTTTCTGGCGCATGATCAGCCGCTTCGATTCGAATCTTGATCGGCAGATGTCGCCGTCGGAAATCCAGGTCCTTCGCGAAGTTTGTCGCCAGAAATGATTGGCTACACTTGTCCGCGTTGCCGGGCGACTTCGTAGAGGAAAACGGCTCCGGCGCTACCGACGTTGAGGGAGTCCACGTCATTGGCCATGGGGACGATGGCGTGGTGATCGCAGGCTTTCAGAACTTCTTCACGCAAGCCCTGGCCTTCGCTGCCGAGGACCAGGCAGGTGTCCCGGGTGAGATCGAGGTTGGAGAGTTTGTGTTCATCCGTGTGCGCGTGCGCGGCGATGACTTGAATCCTGGCTTGGCGGAGTTCATCCAGGGCGGATGCGAGCGAGGAGGTCTCCAGCGCCGGGAGTTTGAAGATCGTGCCCATTGAAGTTCGGACAGCTTTGCGAACCCAAGCGCTGCAGCAGGTGTCGCCGACGATCATTGCCTGTGCGCCGAAAGCCAGACCGTTGCGCGCGACGGTGCCGACGTTGTCGGCGCCGGTCAGGTCATCAATGGCGATGAACAGGCGAGGCGAGGCTGAAGATTGCAAGAGCTCGGTGAGCGTCGGAGGTGAAGGGATTTCCCCCACGGAGTTGACGCCCTGATACATGCTGATGCCCGCGAGTTTCTCCAAGTCCGGCTTGGGGCCGACAAAGGCGTGGATGTCTTCTGGGTGTTGCTCGATCAGAGGAAGGAAACGGTCGAGCCATTTTTCGGGTAGCAGAAGGGAGCGTACGCGGACACCAGAGGCGAGCAGGCGTTCGGTGATCTTGGCGCCTTCGGCAATGAAAATGCCCTGTTCGCGATGAACTCGATCGTCGCGGAGTTTCAGGTAGGGACGAATTTCGGGGTGGCCGAGATCTTGAATGCCGTGGCGGTGAAGCATTGTTCAATCGGACTGCTGTTCGATCCAATCGAAGGCGCCGCGGTAACAGTCCCTTTGCTCGATGTAGTCGGCGACTTGCTTCGCGAGATCTGTCAGCTCGACGCCCATGAATTCAGCGAGCCCGGTCAGACACTTCGGGCGGCGGCGGGAACCGAGGGCGCGGCTGTGAAGCGCATCGACGAGCGAGACGGCCTCGTCACAGTGTGGACATTTCTCTCCGGCCATCGCCTGGATTTCACGAATAAGACGTTCGGTGGTGAGCGAATCGTCCGGGTTCATGATTCAGAAAAGGGCGAGTTGGGGGTGATCCGAATCCGTCTCGGCGATTGGCTCTGACGCGGGGGCAGGGGCAGGGGCAGGGGCGGGTTCGCCGAACTTCATCTCCAGGGTGGGGGAGGGTTTGACCTGGGTGGTGGTCTCGACTTGAACGTGCGCCGCGTCGATCTGCTCAAGGCGATCGCTGATCGTTCGATGAGCGAGTTTCGGGTCGTTGCAGTCTTTGCTGAGATGGCAGAGGTAAAGGTGCTTCAGGTTCTCGGTGGCGACTTGCTGAATCACGTTGGCAGCCCCGTCGTTGGACAGGTGCCCGTGGCGGCTCATGATCCGCTGCTTGGTGGACCATGGTCGGCGCGTGTCCTCCTGCAAGAGCTTGCGGTCGTAATTGGCTTCCAGCACGAGCACATTGGCACAGCGAACGCGCTCGACGATCATGCGGGTAGCGTGGCCAAGGTCAGTGAGAAAACCGAGTTTGCCGCCGTTGGTGTGGATCAGGAAGCCGACGGGATCGTAGGCGTCGTGCGGAATGCTGAACGTTTCGACGTGCACGTCGCCGATGTCGAAGGCAGTGCCCGTATTGAAGATCTGAAATTCCGCCGGATGCTGAAACTGTTTCTCAATGGATTCCCGCGTCAGCCGATTGCAATAGATCGGAATCTGGTGTTTGACCGCGATCGTCTTGAGTCCCT
>JBMYQZ010000460.1:0-4864 GCA_049601855.1 Limisphaerales bacterium
ATCGTCCTTGCCACCAACGACACGCCGGTCAACGACGCGATCGACGAGATGAACCGGCAACGTTGCGGTGCTACCGTGATCCGCGATCAGGACGGACACCTGACTGGCATCTTTACTCACGGTGACTTCGCCCGCTCCTATCGTGATGACTCCTTTGATGGTAATGCCGCCATCGTAAACTTCATGACGCACAATCCGATTTCCGTCCGACGCGAAGCCTGCGCCCGCGACGTGCTCGAACTCTTCGAACAGCACCGGATCGAGGACCTCGTCGTCGTGGATGCCCAGGCCACTCCGGTCGGTATCATCGACCTCCAGGACATCAGCCGGCTCGGTTTCTTGGCCGGCGGCGACGAATCGTGATCAGCGGATCTTGTTCGCGTAGGCATCGACGTCCTGCGGGTGGCGGCGGCGATGGGCGGCTGTATCATCCTGATCAAGGTCTCGTTTCAGTTGGCCTTCGCCTCCACCTCGCACCTGTCCAGTCCCTTGCGGTCATGGAGACGACCTGCCGAAGAGGGCTTGTATTCGGTCGAGGGCAAAATGAGCGAGCTGTAACTGAAAATACCATTCGCTGGTCACGCCCTTTCTGTTCAGATGCCACTCTTTCGGGATACTCATTCCCACAACAGCGAAGCCGTTGCCAGAACGCGGCCGATCGCTCGTTGAGCGTCCATCGGCTTCCCTCCGTACGACACAAGCACTGGCAATCGCGGCAGCAGACGGTTAAAACCCCGACGTGTCTGGCCTCTTCAAGTTCATTTTCGATGAACGATGGTTCAAGTGGGTGATTGTTTTCATCTTCTTGTTCATGCTGGGCACGCGCGGTCTGAATGAGCCGGATGAAGGACGGTACACGGAGATCGGGCGGGAGATGGCTGAAACCGGCGATTGGCTCGTTCCGCGCATCTGGTACGTCCCGCATTTGGAGAAACCACCGCTGACCTATTGGGTGACCGGAGCCTCCATTGCCGTCTTTGGCATCAATGAATGGGCGATCCGCCTTCCTTTTGCCCTCGCTGGTTTGAGCGGTGTCTGGGCGGTGTATCTGCTCGGGGTGTCGCTGGGCGGGCGTCGCATCGGACAATGGGCCGCCTTGATCCTCAGCTGTTCGCTGCTGTACTTCGGGGTCGCCCGGATGGTGATGACGGACATCATCCTGCTGCAGTTTGTTTGTTGGGCGATCTATTTCGGCTGGCATTCATGGCGTTGCCTCGACGATCCGGCTCCGGCGGTGATTGACGAGAATGAAGAGGATCCCGATTTCACGCCGGAGCAATTGGCGCGTGGGCGTTTGGCTCGGCAATCCTTTCTTTGGCAACTGGCTGCCTGGGGCATGTGCGCCGGTGGTGTGTTGACCAAGGGACCACTGGTGTTCGTGTTGGTCGCATTCGCCCTGCTGCCGTTGTTGATCCGCAACCGGCGCCTGACCCACAAGATCGCGATCATCGGCTTTGGAGCGCTGCCGGGTCTTTCTCTCTGTGCGCTCCTGTCGCTGCCTTGGTTCCTGATGCTCTTCGAACGGATTCCGGAGGCGGCCGCTTACATGACCGGCAATCAGGCCGGGCATGCGTTGAACGCCGCCAAGCACAATCGCAGTGGGCCGATCTATTTCTTTCTGCCGATCCTGCTGTTCGGGTTCATGCCCTGGACGATTCTGCTGGGATGGATGTGGCGTCAGGCGCATTGGCGGAAGTTGACAACGGTGCAACGGGACGGCTGGGTGATGTTGTCGAGTTGGGCCGGGTTGACGTTCGTCTTCTTCTCGCTCGTCTCGGCGAAGCTGCCGCACTACATCACGCCGATGATGCCGGCGCTGGCGCTGTTGGTCGCGCTGCGATGGCCGGATTGGAAGGATGTTGCGGACGTTCCGCACGGGGTTTGGCAGGTGGTCGCGGCGAGTCCCTTCGTGGTGATGCTGGCGCTGGCCATCGTGTATCGCTTTGTCTTCAATATTAGCGATCAGTCCTGGATCTACTGGCAGGCCGGGATCGCTGGGATTGGAGTCGCGGTCGTGGTGGTCGCCGGCAGAGATTGGGAACCGCTGGGGAACATCCGCTCCGCGACTGCGGTTTCCGTCGTGAATCTCCTGTTGCTGGTCACCGTTCTCCCGCTGGTCGAAACGCGGCTTCGCAGCAACCAAAGTCTACGTGAAATGGGTGCCACCCTGCTAGACGAGTATCAACCGGGCGACCAGATTGTCGTCTACAACCGGATCCCTCAGGGATTGCCGACCTACGCTTGGCCCGTCATCAATCAGACCAATCGGCCTTGGTTTGTAAATCTGCCGCAACATCGCATGCCGTATTATTTCCCCGGCAACCAGGAACGCCTCGCCGCTTACACGCTGCCGCATATCACCAACGTTGCCGATCTGGCACACACCAATCGCGTCCTCGTGATCGGCTATCGCAATTCCTTCGAAAGCGTCAGCCGACAACTCACGAACACACAGTTCCGAATGATCAGCAAGAGCGGCTTCTGGGAACTCTTCGCCAGCGGCCCGCCAACCGTGCTGACTCGCTCACAAAACGAGTGACCATGAAACGTCACTGCCACGGCGGCCGTCACACTATTATGTGTAACAGTGTTTACTGTCACAGTGAATAGTGCTACGTTGCCCGCATGAAAGTGAACCCCTTCCTTTACGGGCGCATTGTCGGGCCGGAGCATTTTTGCCCGCGGACCCGACTCCAGCGTCGCATGTCCTCGCTGTTTCGGAGTGGACAGAACGTGGCCATGATGGGGCCACGCCGCGTAGGCAAGAGTTCGCTCATCCATCACACGGCCGGCTCGATCCGCGGAACCACGCTGGTATACGCGGATCTGTGGGGGGTGCGAACCATGGCCGACCTGGTGCGCCGCTGCGTGCAGGCCTTGGACGCCATCCAGGACAAGGCCACCTTGATGCAAAAGATCGCACGGGCGATCCCCGGGCTGACGGTCACCCTGGGCATGGACCCGGTCACGGGAGGACCGACCCTTTCACCGTCCCTGATGCTCCGCCAGAAGGCGCCGCCGGAAACCGTTTCCCAAATCGCCCGTCTCTGGGCCTCGCTCGCCGATGGCAAGCGCAAGCTCGTCATTGCCCTCGACGAATTCCAGGACCTTGGCGCCATGGAGGATGCCGAGCAGGTGCTCGGAATCCTACGTCAGGAAATCCAGACGTTGACCCAGATCCCTTTCTGTTTCTGCGGCAGCATCCGGAGCGAAATGTGGCGGCTTTTTGCCGACGATGGCGCGGCTTTCTACAAGTCGGCCACCATTCTCGAAGTAGAAGCCGACGACTTCGACAACTGGAAAGGATTTCTGAAAGGCAAATTCGCCGACAGCAAACTCAAGATCAGCGACGAACTGCTCGAACAGGTCATTGCCAGGGCCGACGGCGGTCCCGGCGACACCCAGCAACTTTGCGCCGCCATCTGGGAAGTCGCTCAAACCCGCGCCACCAAGAAGCTGGACGAACAACACCTGAACGAAGCACTGCTGCAGGTCTTTGCCGACGAGAAGAAAGGCTACGAACAAATCGTGTCCGACATCTCCGGCCAACAACTCGCCGTCCTTCGCGCTCTCGCCCAACTTGGCGGCACGTCCATTCAATCCGGTGAATTTCTCAACGCTGCCGGTATCACCCATGCCAGCTCCGCGAAAGCCGCCGCCACGCGCTTGATCAGTCGCCGAATCCTTCACGAGACGCCAAAGGGATTGAAATTCTCCAACCCCTTCTTCCGCAACTGGTTGCTACATGTTCGTTATTGAGCTTTTCCCGTGGAACGAGCAAAGGTGCGCGCTCTGGACTGGAAAATACTGCAATGCCATCAACCAAATTGGCCTCCGATCATGAGATGTAACACGTTTGTAACATTCGCGAACCCGGCCGGCTAAATGGCAATAACTTTTGATCGACCAGCGCTCTAACGTTCGTAACCTCCGCACGGTTTAAGTATGAACAGAGATCGATTGATCCTCATCGCCAAGCTTCTCGGCATCGTCGCCTGCCTGTACTTCTTCATCGTCGGCATCAATGGCATGAGTCATTCGTTCAAGCTGTTCGGGAAGGAGTTCGCCAACAGTATGCTGAAGACGACGGCATCGCCGTTTGTGGGGCTGTTTATCGGTATTCTCGCGACGGCGCTGGTGCAGAGTTCCTCGACCACAACCTCGGTGATCGTGGGTATGGTGGCGGGTGGTGCGATCACGATTGAAGGAGCCATTCCCATGGTGATGGGTGCCAATATCGGTACGACAGTTACCAACTCTCTGGTTTCACTCGGACATCTCCGGCAGGGGCAGGAGTTTCGACGAGCCTTCTCGGCGGCGACGGTGCATGACGTGTTCAACTGGATGGCGGTACTGGTATTGTTCCCATTGGAACTGATGACCGGCTATCTGTCCAAGACGGCCAAACTGCTGGCGGGTTGGTTCCAGAACGTGGGTGGCATGAAGCTGGGCAATCCGCTCAAGGCCTCGACCAAGGTGGTGGTAAAATCGATTTCCGAATTCCTGAACGATCAACCCATCATCGTGCTGATTGTCAGCGTCTTGATCACCTTCGGCATGCTTTACTGCATTGTGAAACTGTTGCGCAGTCTCGTGCTGGAAAAGGTCGAAGGTCTGTTCAACCAACATCTCTTCCGCAATGCCGGCCGGGCCATGGTCTTTGGTTTCATCCTTACCGTGGCGGTACAGAGCAGCTCCATCACCACTTCGCTGATCGTTCCCCTGGCGGGCGCCGGAATCGTGCGGCTGATTCAGGTATTGCCTTACACCATGGGTTCCAATGTGGGGACCACCACCACCGCCATTCTGGCGGCCTTGGCGACGAAGGACGTGAGCGCCATCACGGTCGCCTTCGCGCATCTGT
>JBMYQZ010000461.1:0-4862 GCA_049601855.1 Limisphaerales bacterium
GACATGCCAAGGTGTGAATTGTGGGAGGTTTGAGCGTTTCGATGCGCGGAGTCCGAGCTGCCAACGCTGGTAGACGCGATAGTGGAGGTCGAGTTTTCCGGCTTGGGAGAGCGCGTCGGTTCGTTTCATTCCGCGCGAATCGATGACGAACTTCAGATACTTCGCGATGATCTCGGGCTTGCGAAGTTCGTCGTATTTCTCTTTTACGAACTTGCCGACCACGCCTTGGAGTTTTGCGAATTCCTTGTCGAATGCTGTCACGTCCTTTGGATTCGAATGCTGTCGCGGAAGGGGAGGAAGGTCCTTCGGTTCACGCGCATTGATGAAGATGCCGTAGAGCGAATAGTAGTCGGCCGTCGGAATCGGATCGAACATGTGATCATGACAGCGGGCGCAGGTCACGGTGAGACCCAGCGTTCCCCGGGTCACAACATCAATGCGGTCGTCGGTGATCAAATCAGTCTTACCCGTGAAGCGCGCACCCACGGTGAGGAATCCCAGCGCAGCCAGATCGTTCGTGGAGGTGACGCCGTCTCCCTGCATCCGGTCGGCCGCGATCTGGAGCTTGAGAAAACGATCGTAGGGCAAGTCTTCGTTCAAGGCCTTGATCACCCAGTCTCGGTAGGTGTAAGCAAAAGGATAGCGCTTCTCCTCGCCGCCGGGCACATAGCCCTTGGTGTCGGCGTAGCGGGCGACGTCCAGCCACAGGCGTCCCCAGTGTTCACCGTGATGTTCGGAAGCGAGCAGTTGATCGACGAGTTGGTGATACTTCGTCGCGGACCAGTTTCTCGTCCATTCGACGATCTCATCGTAACTCGGTGGGAGGCCGGTGAGATCGAAGTAGATTCGACGAACGAGAACCTGCGGTTCGGCCAGAGGTGACGGAGCCAGGTTCTTCGCGCGAGCCTGAGCGTGGACGAATTGGTCGATCGGGTTCTGTCCGGATTTCGGCGATGGTCGCTGAGGCTTGCGGATTGGTTGGAAGGCCCAGTGTTTCGAACCTTGGGTGAACAGGAAATCTTGGTCACCCAATTTCGCCGCGAACGAAAAGTCCGCGCAACTCAGCGCCATCAAGACGACGGCAAAGCGTATGATCTGATTGTTCGGCACGAATGGCATGCGGGCGGCAATATGACGAGAATCCTGTGGAATTACTCAAGGAAGTTCGAGGAAAGAAGGATCGTCCGTGCTGCGGCCCTCGGGCATAGTGCCGCGATGAAAAATCGACCCCATTGGCGCTGGTTGATTTGCGCATGGTTGATCGTGACAGGATTGGATTCACGAGGGGGGGGAGCATTGGGCATTTCGCAAGCCAGCGAGGGCGAATGTGCCCTGGGAAAGCGGGTTTCCAATCGCGCGAAATCCAATCGATTTTTTTGTCCATCGGACCTTGCGCGAGCACGGATTAAGGCCCTCGCCGGAAGCGACGCCGGCGGAATTGGTAAGGCGTTTGTCGCTGGATCTCAACGGATTGCCGGCATCCGTGATCGGCGTGGATGGCTTCCTCGATCGAGGCACGGTGGGAGCTTTGGTGGATCGATTGCTCGCTTCGCCGCGCTTTGGAGAGACGTTCGCAGTTCCGTGGATGGATGCGGCCAGATACGGCGATTCCTGTGCCATGCACGCTGATTACGAGCGTTTCCTTTGGCCTTGGCGGCTTTACGTGGTGGACGCCTACAACCAGAACATGCCCTTTGACCAGTTTACCGTCGAGCAGTTCGCAGGTGATTTGCTCCCCGGGGCGACCTCGATGCAGCGGTTGGCCTCGGCTTTCAATCGTCATCATCCCTCGTCCAACGAGGACGGTTCGATCCCAGAGGAACTGCGCGTCGAATATGTGGCCGATCGGGTGCATACGACCGCGACGGTCTGGCTGGGACTCACGATGGACTGCGCCCGCTGCCACGACCACAAATACGATCAGATCAGCCAGGAGGATTACTACCGCTTTTTTGCCTAATTCCACAACAACGCTGATGGCGGGATGCAGGTGGGCGACGAGTTTCCGAATCTCAAGGCGCTGACTCCCGAGGAGAATGCCCGCGTGCAGAACCTGGGACGCGAAACCGAATCTCTGCGACGCCCGATCGATGCATACCGAAAACGTTATGGTTATCGATCAGAAACGTTCTGGGAACGGGTACGGCAGTTGGGCTCCGCACCGATGTTTGCTCCGAGTGGATTGAAACATCGGTTCGCTTTCGGAAAGGGGCTGAATTTTGCGACGAACACGACGGTTTCTCGTGCCGTCGATGAAAACCGTGAATCCCGCCACCTTCGTCTTTCAGCTCAAACGGCAGGGCAGTCGGGACGGATATGTGTTTGCACGTTTGGATTCGGATGAGAAGGCTGCGGCATCGCCGCCTCCATCGAGGATGCCAAGCTGGTGCTGCGCATCATTCGTGAATGGCCGAATCAGTATGTGGAGGTTCGGACGGAAAAGAATGTCCCGGCCGGTGATTGGGCGAGCGTGTCCGTCTCCGTTCCGTCCGCGAATCGGGCGGCGGGAGTTGAGATCCGATTCAACGGTCGCAACGCCCGTCCCTACCTGCACCGTGATACCCTGGAGGTCGAGGTAGAGATCGCGGGTGAGTTCGTGTTCGGGGCGAATCGATTGGGTCCAGCGGTCAACGGAGCGTTGCGGGATTTTAGGGTCTACTCGCGTCAATTGAGCCGGGCGGAACTGACGCCTTTGAATCAGGCCTTCGACCGGGCGCTGAAGACGGCGCCCGCACAACGTGACCAATTGCAGAAGCAGTTGCTCGACGACTTCTATTTTACTCTGCGAGACCCGGGGATTGGTCCGTCGTTGCGACATTTGCATACGGCGGAGCAGAAATTGCACACGATCAACGCTGGCGCGGGTCGATGTCTGGTGATGGGTGATCTCGAAGGCGAAGGGCGAAAGACCTACGCCCTGATCGGGGCCGCTATGACTTGCCGAATGAGAGCCGTCCGGTTGCTCCGGGCGTGCTGGGTGTGTTGGACTTTTCATCGAAGACGTTTGCCCAGAATCGACTCGGGCTGGCTCGCTGGCTGGTTCATCCGGACAATCCGTTGACCGCGCGGGTGACCGTGAATCGATTGTGGCAACACTTCTTCGGAGAAGGCTTGGCAACGACTCCGGCCGACTTCGGAAGACAGGGTATGTGGCCTTCTTATCCGGAGCTGCTGGATTGGCTCGCACGGGAATTCATTGAAAGCGGTTGGGACACCAAACATCTCGTGCGCCTGATCGTCACGTCGCACACCTATCGGCAAAGCGCAGTACGACGGGACGAAGCAACGGACCGATCGCTGTTGGCCCGAGCGCCTCGGTTGCGCTTGAGTGCCGAGGCGCTTCGCGATCAAGCCTTGGCATTGGCCGGCTTATTGGTGGAGGAAATCGGAGGTCCGTCGACCAGGCCCTATCAACCGGCCGGAATCTGGTCTGAGCTGCATCGGTTTCCGCACGTCACCTATCGCCGTCATCATGGCAGCAAGCTGTATCGGCGGAGTCTGTACTCCTACTGGCATCGATCGGCTCCGTTGCCGAATATGATGATCTTCGACGCTGCATCGCGTGAACGCTGCACGGTGAAGCGTTCACGTACCAATACCCCCTTGCAGGCACTGGTGACGCTGAACGACGAACAATTCGTGGAGGCGGCGGGGAAGTTTGCTGAGAGAATCTTACGGGAACATGTAGCAGGGGCAATGGACGCCGCCTTCCAAAAAGCGACCGGACGGGAGATCACGCGGCGAGAATGTCAGGTCCTCGAATCGTTGCTCGCCGAAGAATCAAAGTTCTATTCCTCACATCCTGAAAAAGCACAAAGGCTGTTGGGGGTCGGAGATCGCCATTCGAATTCCGAGTACCCGGCGTGGCAGTTGGCAGCCTGGACGATCGTTTGCCAGGCGCTGCTGAAACTGGACGAAGTGCTCAATCGCGGATAAGCCGCTCACTGCTCGGGGAGGCGCGCGTATTTCTTTTGCAAACGTTCCCGTTGACGATACTCGGTGGGTGAAAGCTTGGTCATCCGCTTGAAGTCTTTGGAGAAGTAGAACTGGTCGTAGTAGCCGGTTTGATCGGCGATTTCAGCAATGGTCAGGTCGGTTTCCAGCAGGCGTTTTCTGGCCTGGTTGATGCGCTCACGTTTGAGCCAGTCAATGGGGCTCGTTCCTGTGGCCGCCTTGAATTGCCGATGAAAGCTGGAGACGCTCATCGCGGCCATTTGCGCGAGTTCCTCGACGGTGAGCTGTTCGTTGAAGCGCAGGCGCATCGCTTCCAAAGGTTTGCGCAACGATTGAGGGATCTCGGATTGAGCGGTCGGATTGGCATCGTGGCGGGCTTCGAAGAGGAGTTTCAGAATCTGCGCCACCTCCGCATGGATCGCGGCCTCCATGGCGATGGGACGGGTGTCGAGGATCTTGAACACACGCTTGAAGGAACTTTCGGTCTTGCGAGCATTGATACCGGTGAAAACCGGGGAGCCAACAGTGGTCATGACCCGGTAGATCTCCTCCAGGTGAGGGCCGACCACACGAATCCAAAGCATCTCCCACGGTGAGCCGTCGACCGGCCAATGCGCGTTTTCGTTGTCGTTGAAGATCCACGCGAGATCACCTTGGTTCACCGCCCAATCACGACCGTTGACGCGAACGAAACCGCTGCCACGCAGGCACAGGAGGAGTTTGTGACCGGGGTAGTTGGGGTGGACCTTTTTGTAGTCCCGACCCGAGATCAGATGCCCGGCCCGGAGCACGGAATAGAATACCAATCGTCCCACCTCCGTCGGAGTGTGGAACCATGATCGGACGATCTTGGTTTTTTGTGGCGCGCGAGTCACAGCAGAATATTACATATCTAATCCGATGTTTTC
>JBMYQZ010000462.1:0-4593 GCA_049601855.1 Limisphaerales bacterium
TGTATGACTTCGGGGAGATTGAGGGGCATTTCTTCCTGATGATGGAGTTTCTCGACGGCGCCAATCTGCGCCAGGTGATCCGGGCCGGATCGATGAGTCCCGCGGAGGCCTTGGAGATCGTTCCCCGGATTTGTGAAGCGCTACAGTACGCCCACGATCAGGGCATCGTTCATCGCGACATCAAGCCGGAGAATATTCTGCTCGATCAACAGGGACGCGTGAAGATTGCCGACTTCGGTCTTGCCAAACTGGTCAAGCCCGGTGAGGAGGATTACACCCTGACGCAGGAGGGCATGACGATGGGCACGCCGCGATACATGGCGCCCGAACAGATGGACGCGCCGCAGGACGTTGATCATCGAGCGGACGTTTATTCGCTCGGTGTGGTCTTTTACGAAATGCTTACGGGTGAAGTGCCGATGGGCCGCTTCGCGCCGCCATCTAAGAAGGTCGAAGTCGACGTGCGACTGGACGAGGTCGTTTTACGTTCGCTCGAGCGAGATCCCGAACTTCGCTTCCAACATGCGAGCGAGGTAAAGTCCGAATTGGATACGATTTCAAGTCTCTTTCAATCAATGCCGACACCCATGCGCGATGCCTTGGGTTGGGAATACAAGACCGAGAGCAACATACTTGGCCTACCACTACTGCACGTTACGTCCGGCATCGATCCCAAGACCGGTCAGAAGCGTCGAGCCAAAGGCATCGTCGCGATTGGTGAGAATGCTACGGGAGTGTTCGCGTTCGGCACGATTGCGAAGGGCGTGTTTGCCTTTGGTGCGCTCGGCATCGGGCTCTTTGCAGATGCTGGCCTCGGTGTCGGTTTGTTTGCGTTGGCGGGACTCGGTATCGGATTGATCGGCAGTTACGCCGGCTTGAGCATTGCGCCCGTCGCGATCGGAGGAGTGAGTATCGGTTACTACGCGACTGGTGGGCTGGCGTTTGGGAAAAACGCCGTGGGCGGCAATGGCCAGGATAGGACAGCCATCGAGTTCTTTTCGACGATCAGTCCGTACTGGCAATCGATTCTCGTCTCGGCCTTGGGCCTCATCGCGTTCGCGGTGATCACCCCGATCATCGTGCAAGCGTGGGCGCGGCGCCGGGTCAATCGCGATAATTCACCGAATAGCGATGGGCGGACTGATAGCACACTGACTTCGGCGCAACCGAAATCGAGTTCTCCTCCGCGGGTCTCCCAAAAAGCAATCTGGGGTCTTGTATCCGCCGTGGTCGCGCTGCTCTTTCTCGTTTCGCTGGCGGTATTGCCGATGCTCGTCAAAAATGACTTGGCGATGCAGAACTCCGACAGTGTTGCCCTTAATCAGGATGCATGGTCGAAGGAGACTCTCATTGCCACCATGATCGCCTTGGCTGTGCCCGCGCTGCTCGGAGCATTCATCTCGACCTTGTTGGGGTTTCTATCCATTCACGCCATTCGGCATTCCGAAGGTCGTCTAACCGGACTAGGACTGGCAGTCGTGGATTCCCTGTTTTTTCCTCTGCTGGTCGGTTGCCCGCTGATTCTCGCAATCGGAGCGTTTGCCACCAAGGCGGTCTTCAACCTACCCAGTTTGTGGACCTGGCCAGCGTTGGTGGGTTTGGTGTTGGCCGGCTTGACCGCGATCAAAGTGATCAAGCTCACGTGGGCTTCGGCGAATCGTCCCGCGGCCCGTTGATCAACGAATGTAGCCGTCGAGCCAGCCCCGTGATCCTTGGGGAGGAATCGAATCGGCCGGATCGGTTCCGTCGGCCAGTTCGAAGGCCATGGCGATGGGGAATTCACCTTTCGGAGCGTTGCGGGTGTAGCGTCCTTCACCACGGAACAGCCCTTTGAACACGAGATCGAAACGCGTGATCTGGTTGTTCTTGGATTCGATCTGTCCGAACACTTCGGCCTTGAAGGCTCGGTCGTTTGCGCTCGTGCGAAGTTCGATGCTTCCGGTCAGACGACCGTCTTGCAGATGGATGTCATGGTGGCGAATCTCATTGGCATTCCACATCGGCGGTTCACCGCGGGTGTTGTCGACGAGATGGTTTTTCGCGAGACGATGGATCAGTGATTCCGGGAGTCGTCCCTTGACCAAGGCGCGGTGTTCATCGGCACGGATCCAGAGGTTGTCGCGGCCGAGATTGTTTTGAAACATCTGGCGCCATTGATTCTCTGTAGGCTCGTAGCCGCCAAGGATCTTGGTATGAACGCGGGCGACCAATCCTCCCTTTGGTGCTTCGAGGACGAAACGGCGATCGACTTTACCGGGATCGAGTGCCTTGACCTTGGTTGGCTGAAACTCTGCCAACGCCTTGCGCATCATCCGCAATGCACGTTCGGGTGCGCGGTTATTGTTATAGCCCAGGAATTCGCCCTCGGCGGTTGCCACGTAATGACCTTGCGTCGTGCCGCCGCCGACTTTCCTCGGACTTTGGTTGGCAATCTTCTGGTAGAAGCGCCCTTCGTTGTCCTTCTGGCGTCGATGATACGCCTGATCGATGGCGACGGGGATGAATTTGGTTTGAAGGAGACGGATGATCTCCGGGTTGCTGAAGCTCGACGCACGGTCGAGCACTCCGTTGTTTCAAACGCACCCGAGTGGATGCCCGTCCATGGCCCAGATGAAGATGGGCTTCCTCTCCTTCGCAGCCATGGCCTGAGCGCCGATCAACGAGGTTTCCCAGGGAATGGTGCGCCAGGCGTCTTCGGGTGCTGGTTGGAGTTCGGCGTGGAGTCGTTCGAATTCGCTGACGGAAAGCGTTCCGCTGGCGGCGAAGAGGGCGGCGAGAATCAGTATTTTCATGTTAATCAGGCGAGGACGCCCCGGACGACGTGACCGTGCACGTCGGTCAGACGGTAGTGGCGGCCTTGGAATTTAAAGGTAAGTCGTTCGTGGTTGATGCCGAGGCAGTGGAGGAGGGTGGCGTTGAGGTCGTGCACGTGGACGCCGTTGTCAGCGACGTTGAAGGAGAACTCATCCGTGCTGCCGTAGGTGGTGCCGGGCTTGATGCCGCCGCCGGCGAGCCAGATGGAGAAACAGCCGCCGTGGTGATCGCGGCCGTAGTTGTTGTACTCGAGCGTGCCTTGGCTGTAGATCGTGCGGCCGAATTCGCCGGCCCAGACGATGAGGGTTTCGTCGAGCAAACCGCGCTGTTTCAAGTCGCGGACCAAGCCGGCACAGGCGCGATCGATGTCGCCGCATTGCAGGCGCAGATCGGTGGGCAGGTTGTAATGCTGATCCCAACCGCGGTGATACAGCTGGATGAAACGCACGCCGCGTTCGGCCATCCGACGGGCGAGGATGCAATTCCGGGCGAAGGATCCCGGTCCGTAAAGCTGCCGCGTGCTCTCGGTTTCGTTTGAGAGGTCGGTCAGTTCTGGGACTGACATCTGCATCCGGTAGGCCATTTCAAACTGCTTGGTGCGCGTGAGAATCTCGGGGTCGCCCGCCCGATTGAATTGTTCACGGTTCAGCTTGGCCAAGCTTTGAATCATCCGCTCACGCGCCGCCGAGTCGATGTCGGGCGGGTTGGAAAGATAAAGAACGGGATCCTTGCCGGAACGAAACTGAACGCCTTGGTGATTGGAGGGAAGAAATCCGGGGCCCCAAAGCCGGGCGTGCAAGGGATCAGTTGGACGCGTGGCGCTGCCATTGGAGAGCAGCACAACGAAGGAGGGCAGATCCTGATTCTCACTGCCGAGGCCGTAACTGAGCCAGGCGCCGAAGCTGGGGCGCCCCGGTTGTTGGTGGCCGGTCTGGAGATAGGTCACGGCCGGATCGTGATTGATCGCCTCGGTGTGCATCGACTTGATGAAACACAGGTCGTCGGCCACACCGGAAAGATGGGGCAACAATTCGCTGATCGAGGCGCCGGATTGACCGTACTGCTCGAAGTGAAAGCTTCCGGGCACAATCGGAAACTTCTTTTGGCCCGAGGTCATGCCCGTGAGCCGTTGCGTCTTGCGGATGGATTGCGGGAGTTCCCTTCCGCGGCGTTTTATCAGCGCCGGCTTGTAATCAAAGAGCTCCATCTGCGGCGGGCCGCCGTGCATGAAGAGGTAGATGATTCGTTTGGCTTTAGGGGCAATGGAGTTGGCCAGCAACGAAGGACTGAGCAAGGAAGCCAAGGCGGTGGTTTCCAGAAAGCCGCGGCGAGAGAGTCCCGTGCGGCCGGCATCCTGCCCGCTGTGTGAGTTTTCGTCAGATGGTCCGGCGCTCATGGCTGGGTGATGGCTTCGTCGAGGCAGAGGATCAGGCTGGCGATCCTGGTCATTGCGGGCAGGTCTGCGGAATCCTCGAGTTCGGTCAGGATCTTCAATTCGGTTGCGGTCGGTGAACGGGCCAGCACGGAGCGGAAGCCGAAATGGATCGGATGCGATTGCTGAATCATCTTCGTGGCGAGATGGCGGGCGGCTTCGACGAAGGTGAGATCGTTCATCAACACCAGCGCCTGCAACGGGGTGTTGGTGCGCGGGCGCGCGACGGTGCAGGTCTCGCGAGTCGGGGCGTCGAAGAGCAGCATGTTGGGTGGTGGCGCCTGTCGTTTCCAATAGGTGTAAAGGCTGCGGCGATAAAGCCCGTCGCCCTTGTCTGGTTTGACCGG
>JBMYQZ010000462.1:4603-4861 GCA_049601855.1 Limisphaerales bacterium
GCTGCGGCGATAGAGATTCGCGCCGGTGGCGGTGTCGTAGCCGAGTTGGCCGTCGTAGGTCATTTCCTTCCAGATACCGGCGGGTTGATAGGGTTTCACGCTCGGGCCGCCTTGACGGATCACGAGCAAACCGCTGGCGGCCAAGGCGTTGTCACGCAGCGTTTCGGCGTCCAGGCGAATACGTGGTCCCCGGGCGAGGAGCCGGTTGGCGGGATCGCGTTGGATCAGTTCCGTAGATGCGTGCGATGTCTGACGGTA
>JBMYQZ010000463.1:0-4854 GCA_049601855.1 Limisphaerales bacterium
CGAGCTGAACGGCCAGACATTCGCTCAGCGTTCGAGAGCCCGAGCCGATCGGGTCGAGTCGCTGAACGCGTCGACGAACCTCGAGGTTTCGCCAACACCTACCACCGCTGGACCGGCCAGAATCGTGCTAAGACCTCCGATGCCGACAATTGGTCGGACTACGAATACTCCAGCGCCGGCGTCACATACATGACTGACAAGGGTGCCCCACAAGAATCCTGGATTGGCGTCATCGAAAATTCACAGAACCGCAAACAGCACGCGGACATGGATCAGGATCTCGAATTGCTCGCCTTGGAGATTCGAGGGCGGCAAACCGTGTCCCTACGCAAGGATGTCCGCGTCGATGGACGCAACGCCATTCGCCTTTCACCCGGTGCCGATCTGCGACTTGGTGGCGGCACGGTCTCCTCACTTCGCTGGATCGACGTGGCTTTGAAAGCCAACGTTCGTGGACCCGGCGTCATCGACTCCACCATCCACAATCTCGGCCTGCTCGAGTCCGCCAAGGGTCCGCTGGAGATTCGCGGCGATCTTCATTCCTCGCCAAAATCCAAAACTTCCATCTGGCTCAACCAGGCCGATCAAATACCGCTGACGGTGAAGGGCACTGCGCACTTGGACGGAACCATCCTTGCCAAGTTGGAGAGTGGAGCCAAGGTCGATCAGCCGATCATCTTGATCCGCGCCGACAAGATCAAAGGACGTTTCAAGGCCACCATGGTTTCCCAATCCAAGAAACCCCTCCGAATCGAATACACCGACACAGAAGTCCGGTTGATTTCGCGCCGGTAGCGAAGCGTGGACGCAGGTTTCGGGAGCCCCTATAAGTCCTCCCATGTTTCGTCCCCTTGCTTTGGCATTATGCCTCTGTTCCCATCTCGTCTGGGCGCACGGCCCTTCGGAAAACGCCATCAGCTTTGATGTCGGTATTGTGGTGAACAAACAGTTCATCGAAGTCACCGCCGACGTCGACCTCCCGACCGACCTCGCCGTGGAACTGCGCAATCAGATTGACGTGAACCACGATTACCAGGTGCGCACGCCGGACGAACAACAACGTCTGCTTTGGATGATTCATGCTGGTGACGGTCCACTGGAAATCAAGGTCGCTGGCAAGAACGTCACGCTGGCCCCGCTCTATAATCCGCAACTGCTGCTTTCCACCCGCGGTTCCGCGAGTCTCAAAGGTCGCGGCAAGATGCGCGTTTCCTGGTTCGCCTACACGCCTGCCATCAGCAGCACGGACAAACTCCAACTGCATCTTCCGCTTTGGTCGGCTCATCCCGCGCATGTCCACGTTCGCATCAAAGGGGAACAGGGGCTGCGATTTGAAGGCGGCCCCGGGGATCAGAGCTTTCAGGCCGGCGAAGATCGCACTTTTGAATTCTCCGCCAAGACATCCGCAAAAAAGTATGCCGGGCGCGAGCCGACCCCACAGACGCTTGGCCAACGTATGATCCCAGCCAACGCCGTCCAACTCGCGGAAGCCTTGACTCGGAATTACTCGTATCTCCTGCCACCGGAACAGCGCGGTCGCGTGGCGAACATCCATCGCCAATTGCGCATGGCGATCCAACGGACACAGTTCCGCCGCGTGGCCAACGCCTCCACGACCACGGAGCTGAACAACGCCTCCGCGGAACTCGTGGCGATCCTCGAATCCGCTTCCGGCACCGTGCCGATCGATCCGCAAACCGTGCCCCCGCCCCACAACGTAAACCTGCCGGGCGACGCCGGTGCTGTGCTGCTTCGCATTGAGAACGGCAGCGGACCTCATCACGCTCGCATCTATGACCGCAGTTTCGACATCGGTGAATTCCGCGATCCGGTTCTGGCCGGCAACATCGACCGGGGCACAACCTGGATCATGGTCCGAATCTCCGATCTTCCGGCTGATCCCACGATCCTCAAGGTGGCCATGAGAATTGATGGGCGGATCAAACTCGTTCCCCTTCGCCTGCATTCCCCCAAGGCTGCGCGCCTTCAGCTGACCGTGCTTGCCGATGATGATGGCAAACCGACCCCCTCGATGATCAGCCTCCGCTGGAAGACCTGCAATCTCGACCGGCGCCCCGCCACGGCCATCGACCTCGTTCCGCAGTTTCAAGGACAAGGCCGTCAGACCAGCATGCGCAATCCCCGGCTGCCCGGCGATCGAGGCAAAGGATTCTGGGTCGTCCCGGAACCGTTCAACATGGAACTCCCTCCCGGCCGGTGGGAAGTCACCATTCGTCGCGGCACAGAACATGCCGTCGTCATGGATTCCTTCGAACTCAAACCCGGCGCCAGCATCGAGAAGACCTATCGCCCAAAGCGTTGGATCAACATGCCCAAACGCGGATGGTGGTCCGGCGACGACCACGTCCACAGTCGCATCATGAGCGATGACGATGCTGACAACCTTCTCCACTACCTTGCCGCTGAAGACATCTACCTCGCGAACATCGTCAAGATGGGCGACATCAACCGCACCTTCTTTCAGCAGCGAGGGCATGGGAAATCCTATCGTGTCACCGATGGCTTGCGCGTCCTCTCCCCTGGTCAGGAATGCCCCCGCACCCACGAGCAACTCGGACACACCATTGCGATGAACACCAAGTCCTTCATTCGCGACACCTCGAAGTACTACCTCTACGACACTGTCTTCGATGAAGTGCACCAGCAAGGCGGCCTGAGCGGCTATGCTCACGTCAATCGTGACCTCTTCTTCGTCCACCGCGACATGTCGATGAACATCCCGCGCGGCAAGGTCGACTTCGGCGAGATTCTTCAATTCGGATACCTTGGCGTCCCGCTTTACTACGAGTTCCTCAATCTCGGCTACAAACTCACGGCCTCCGCCGGATCCGATCTCCCCTGGGGCGGCACGGTTGGCGAAGTCCGCGTCTACGCTTACCTTGGCGATCAAGCCTTCAACGCCGACAACTGGTTCACCGCCTTCGGTCGCGGACGCACCTTCGTCACCAGCGGCCCCATGCTCGAACTGAACGTCGAAGGCGCGTTACCCGGTGACACGTTGGAACTCAACCAAGACCGGGCCGTCAAAGTCAGTTGCAGCCTGACGATCGATCCGGCCCTCGGCGCGGAGGTTCTCGAATTGGTCGCCCACGGCGAATCCGTCAAACGCGTGCAGGGCAAGGGTGTCGGCGACCATCGAATTACTTTCGAAACCACCGTTCCGGTCAAGGGTGGCACCTGGATCGCGCTTCGCGGGAAAGCCAGCGACAGCTCCGTCGCTCACACCACCCCTGTCTACGTGACCCGCAAAGGGTTGAGATTCTGGGATCACCTCAACGCGGAACGCCTGATTGAAAAGCGCCGGGAACAGCTGAAGGAAATCGAACAGATCGTCGCCGACGCCAAGCAATCCGTCGCCGACGGCCTTTCTCCTGCCTTGATCGAAATCCACGAACTGGCCAAGCAAGGCGAACAACTCCTCGAACGGGTCCAAATCGCGCGGGGGAACTACTCCCAGCTGCTCCAGACCTTCGAAGCCGAGAAGAAGCTGCGTTAATCTTGTAACAAACCCGTGTTTCTTGGGAGTTTTGCCGGACCTGATGAAGCTTAGACACACAACGGCTCTGGCACTCGCGTTGGCATTGACCGGCTGTGGTCCCAAGGATGGCGGAGAGCCCGAGGACGATAACGTGGCGAAACTCGCCGCGAAGCCGGTCATTCGCCCCGTGCTCGTCGATCTCGAGGCCGCCAAGACCGGCAAGATCGAGCAACTTCTCGAACGCTCCTCCGCCCTCGTGGCCGAAGAACAGGTCCGTGTCCTCGCCCGCACGGCCAATCCCGCGGTCGAACTACTCGTCGAACAAGGCGACCACGTGAAGAAGGAGCAGGTGCTTGTCCGTCTGGAGAATGACCGCCAACAAACCGCGTACGACCAAGCTGCCAGTTCGTTGACCAAGGCGAAGCTTGAGCACGACAAACAGAAACGTCTCTTCGACCAGGACCTCATCAGCGAGTCGGCGATCGAGGACGCGCAGTTCGCCGTTGACCAAGCCGAGCTTCGCGCCAAGAACGCCAAGCGTGATCTTGACTACACCGAAGTTCGCGCGCCCATCACCGGCACCATCATCAGCCGCAATGTGAAGGTCGGCGACTCCGTCAACCAGGGCACGCCCATCTTCGAAATCGTCAATCTCGAATCCACCGTCGCCATCATTCACGTTCCCGAGCAATACCTTCCCAAGCTGAAGCCCAACATGCCGGCTCGCCTGATCTCCAGCACATTTGCGGGTCAGATCTTCGAAGGCTATGTGAAACGGGTTTCCCCAATCGTCCAAGCACGAGCCGGCACGATCGAGATCGTCGTTGGCATCAGCAAACTCGGCTCCCTTCGTCCCGGCATGTGGGTCGACGTTGAGTTGGTCCTCGACTCGAAGGACGACGCCCTGCTGATTCCCAAGCGATCGATTGTCTACGACAACGATCAGATCTTCGCCTTCAAGCAATACACCGACACTAACGGCGTCCGCCGAGCCAAACGTTTTCTCGTGGAGGCCGAGAACATGGACAAGGAGCACATCGAGCCGAAGGCCAACTTCGACGTCGGTGATCGGATCGTCGTCGCGGGACAAATCGGCCTGAAGGACAACCAACCCATCCGCGAGGTGGGCCAGCCCAAGACCATCCCCGACCCGACCGCTACCAACGCCTTGGCCATGGCCACTACCAACACGCCGGTGGCCAAGCCACCGGCGAGCAAGCCGAAGAAAAAGAAGAAGAAGCTTTTGAAGAGCCTGTAATGGAAGTTGCTATGGAAGAAGAAAAAGAGGAAGAAGAGCCTGTAATGAAGATGATGAGTATGTTAGAAGAAGAGGATGAAAACAAAGAAGAAGAATC
>JBMYQZ010000464.1:0-4838 GCA_049601855.1 Limisphaerales bacterium
AGCCGCGATGAGGGCCCGTCGCGGCGGGCAGGGGAACGGCGTTGCCCGCAATCCAGCGGATGCGACCGTTGGCAAGCTGAACACGGTATTCGGTTTCGCTACTGTCCCCATTCTGTAGACAGCTCTGCCATTCCTCCACCACCGCAGCGCGATCCTCTTGGTGCAACCGTTGGACCCAGCCGTCCGACAAGGCGTCCTGCGGAGCCAAGCCGAACAACTTACACCAGGTGGAGTTCACGTAGATGCACTTGCCTTCGAGATCAGTCTGAAAAATGCCCACCGGTGCTGCGTTCGCCAAGGTTCGGAATCGTTCCTCGCTTTCCCTCAGTGAGTTTTCGGATTTCTTGCGATCAGTGATATCTCGAATGAAAACTGACACGCCGACGATCCCGCCATGGTTTCGAATGGGATTGAAACGCACCTCAACATCATGGGTCTGCGCACCCTCCCCGTAGCGTTCCTCAACTAAGAAACGTTCGCCCTGCAAACCCCGATCGAAACGCGGCTTCCAGATAGCCACGGCCTCGTCAGGCATTTGTTGAAGCAGGTTTTTACCAGTCTTGATCTTCTCACTCCACACCGCACTCATGTTCTTGGACACAGCCGCATTGGCGGCGACAACGCGATAGCCATCGTCGATTGCCAGAATGCTGTCGGCAGTGTTTTCGAACACAGCCGACAGATTCGCCTCGGACTCCCTCAGCGCCTCCTCGATTTGTCTGCGCTCGGTGATGTCCTGCACGATCCCGATCATCCGGACCGGCTGCTCCTGCGCATCGAGTTCAACGTTGGCGTGTTGATGCAACCACCGCCATTTGCCATCAGCGCGCCGGATCCGATACTCCGCGCTTCCCTCGCGCCTCCCCTCCTTCATCTGCCGCGAAAATTCAACTACACCTACGCGATCATCAGCATGCACGGCATCAAAAAACGTGTCACTACGACCATTGAACGCACCCGGCTCGATGCCAAAGATGCGACAGGTACCGGGCGACCATTCCAGCCGCTGCTCCTCGCCCAACTCCGCCGTCCAACTCCCGATGCGTCCCGCCGCCTGGGAGCGATCCCACATCAACAGACTTTCCGACAGCCGGTCCACGAGTCGATTGAACATTTCGAACCATGCATCCAACGCGTTGCGTGCATCACCCGTAGGCAGGCGCCGGGCAAGATCCCCCTGCTCCACCTGGTTCATCACGCGCAACAACTGGTTCAGGGGACGCAAGAGAGTTACCTGCAGAAAAACCATCAAGAGCGCCGTACTGATCACGGCGACCGCGATCGAACCACCCATACCTGAGAACGGCTGCGCCAGAGCGCTGTTCCGTCCCAGCTCCAGTCCGACGATCGCGCCCGCTTGGACCAAGAGAATCACAAGACCAAGACGAATCGCGGACACCCCCGGTGAAATGACATCTCCCTGAGCCGACGCTGTGGGTCCACTTGGCATGCCCCCCAGCATAACCAAGCCACTGCCCAGCACCAGCAACTTGCCCTGATTCAGACTAAGGGAACTCGCCTACTTCGCGTATTCCACCACGCGATGTTCGCGCACCACGGTCACGCGAATCTGGCCGGGATACTGAAGTTTGTCCTCGATGCGACGGCAGATCTTACGCGCCAACGCGGAAGCAGCTTCATCATCCATCGCATCCGGGCGGACCATGACGCGCAATTCCCGTCCGGCCTGAATGGCATAGCATTTGTCGACGCCATCGAACGAGCCGCCGATTTCCTCCAGGTTCTCCAGCCGCTTGAGGTAGGTCGACATCGTCTCTGATCGCGCCCCCGGTCGCGAGGCACTGATCGCGTCCGCTGCGCTCACGAGAATTCCAAAAGGCCCGAGATGCTCGGTCTCGTCATGGTGCGAAGCCACGCCGTTGATCACCTGTTCGTCTTCGCCGTGCTTCTTGAGGAACTCCGCACCGATCAAGGCGTGAGATCCCTCTACCTCGTGATTCAAAGTCTTGCCGATGTCATGCAGCAGTCCGGCCTTCTTGGCCCGCGTAATATCCAGTCCGATCTCTGCCGCCATCAATCCGCACAATTGCGAGACCTCGACGGAATGCGACAGGACGTTCTGCGAAAAGCTCTGGCGGAATTTGAGGCGTCCCAACTGCGCGGTGACTTCCTCGCGCATTGGCGGCAATCCCGCCGCAACGATCGCTTCCTCGCCGGCCTTGTGTACGGTCTGGTCGATTTCTTCCGACACCTTTTCGACCACTTCCTCAATGCGGGTGGGATGAATGCGTCCGTCCTCAATCAGGCGTTCCATCGCTTCGCGCGCAATCTCACGGCGAACCGGATCAAACCCTGACAAAACCACCGCGCCGGGCGTGTCATCGATCAGGACCGTGATTCCCGTGGCGGCCTCAAAGGCGCGGATGTTACGCCCTTCCCGGCCAATGATCCGGCCTTTGATCTCGTCGCCGTTGAGGCTGACGGTGGCGGTGGTCGTTTCAAAGGTGTAATCGGCCGCGTAACGCTGCACCGCCGTGGCGAGAATCTTCTTGGCGGTTTCTTCGGTCTTGGACTTGATCTCGTCGAGGATGTGGCGACTGAGGTCGTTGGCATCTTTTTGAGCGGCCTCTTCGGTCTCTTTGAGGAATTGGGCACGGGCGTCTTCCTCACTGAGGTGGGCAATTACGGCGAGTTGGTCGCGTCGTTCGCTGATCAGCTTCTTGAGTTCCTGTTTGCGCTGGCGCAGGTCTTCTTCCTTTTCCAACAGACGATTCTGCTGATCGGCGATAGTTCTCTCGCGCTCGACCATGCCTTCCATCTGCTGGTTGAGCAGGCCCTCTCGCTGGGACCGTTGTTGATCGGCTTCCTCGAGTTCCGTGCGTCGCCTGGTGAATGATGCCTCGGTCTGTTCGCGAACCTTCTGTGCCTCCTCATTCGCTTTCAGCTTGGCTTCACGAACCGTGTTTTCGGCGTCGCGATCGGCGTTCTCCAGGCGCGCTTTCGCCTGGGCCTCGACTTCATTGCGCAGGTTCTTGTCCTTGAGCCTGGTCAGGAAGTAGCCCAAGGCCACGCCACCCACCAAGAGGATCAAATGCCAAAAATCCAGTTGCGCCAAAAAGTTCATGTTATCCAACGGGTGGGCGTCAGGATCGCGTCGACCCATTGATCGTGCGACTCGACCGGAAGCTCGTCCACCAGCTGTTCATCAAATGCCACTCCAATCTTTCTGCCCGTGACCGCAGCTAAAATTCGGTCGTAAAATCCTCGGCCGCGGCCCAACCGCGCGCCAAAAGGAGTGAACGCTACTCCAGGCACAAGCACCAAGTCCAGTTGGTTTAACAGCAGCGAGGAACACTCCGGCCCGGGCTCAGGAATGCCAAATTTGCCCTTCACCAAGTCAGTTTCTCTGTTTGCGATCACTGCTGCTTCGTACGCACCTGTGTCCGCTACAAAACGCGGTAGACACAGCGTTTTCCCGTCATTCGACTCCCAGACTTCGCTGAATTGCGGTTCGTCGGGAAGCGGCGAAAACAGGAGAACGCGCCCGGCCGCGCGCCAAGTCTCCGACGCGACCAATCGTCCTCCCAATTCAATCTTCGTGTCCAACAGAGCAATCCGTTCCCGGATCAATTCCCTGATTTGCTGCTTGGCGTCGGCACTCACGATTGCTGCTGCGCCATCACCTTGCGCCAGTATTCCAAGCGATCCTTGATCTTCTTCTCCGTCCCCTGATCGCCGGGCTCGTAGAACCTGCGCGCCTCACCCAAATGATCCTGCTCGACCACCCCACCTTCGTAGCTGTGCGCATATTTATATCCCTCGCCGTGCCCCAGTTGCTTGGCGCCCTTGTAATGTGTGTCCTTCAAGTGGTCAGGGACTTCGAGCGTCCGACCTGAACGAACATCATCCAGCGCCGCATCGATCGCCGTGATCACCGAGTTGCTCTTCCAAGCCGTCGCTATGTAAATCGCCGCTTCCGCAATCGGGATTCGCGCTTCCGGCCACCCGATATGCTCCGCCGCCTGATGCGCGGAAACCGCCAAAACCAAAGCCATCGGATCCGCCAACCCCACATCTTCCGCCGCGTGCACCATGATTCGCCGGGAGATGTAGCGAGGGTCCTCCCCGGCATGAATCATCTTTGCCAGCCAGTAAAGCGTCGCATCCGGGTCACTCCCGCGCATCGATTTGATGAAGGCCGAGATCGTGTCGTAATGCGCATCCCCATCTCCGTCGTAGACAATCGCCTTCTTCTGGATGCACTCCTCCGCCACCGCCAAATCGATGTGAATGCAACCATCGCTACTGTGCTTCGTGGTCAGGGCCGCGATTTCCAGCGAATTCAACGCCTTCCGCGCGTCACCATCCGCAATGGTGGACAGGTGATTCAAGGCCTCCTCGTCCGCCTTGATCTTCATGTGCGCCAATCCGCGTTCATCGATCAGCGCGCGCTTTAGCAGTGCGAGCAAATCGTCCGAACTCAAATGCTTCAGCTCAAAGATCTGGGAGCGCGAAACCAGGGGCGAATTGACGAAGAAAAACGGATTGTGCGTGGTCGCCCCAATCAACCGGATCACCCCGCTCTCAACGTCCGGCAACAACACGTCCTGCTGTGATTTGTTGAAACGATGGATTTCGTCGATGAACAGAATCGTGGTCTGTCCCGTGTTCTGAAGCCGATTCGAAGCACCGGACAAAACCCGACGCATGTCCGCCACGTTCGACTCCACCCCGCTCAGGCGCTCAAATTTACATTCGGTCTGCTGGGCAATGATCTGGGCGAGGGTCGTCTTCCCCGTGCCAGGAGGCCCGTAGAAGATCAGCGACTGGATCCGATCCGCCTCAATCGCCCGCCGCAACAGCATTCCAGGCGCCAA
>JBMYQZ010000465.1:0-4836 GCA_049601855.1 Limisphaerales bacterium
AGGGACCGAAATCTTGGCCCTCGCGGTGGATGTGGATTTGCATAGACGGAGTTGGATCAACAAGTAACTACAGGGAGTCATAAACGGCAAGCAGGAGTTTGGCGACGGAATAATCGGTTTCTGAGACGCTCGAGGCTCCCAAATCGTCACCAGAATTTTGTTGGCCGGAAATCAGGCGATTTGCTACCGTCTTCGGTTCATGCGATTTTTCGGAGTATTTTTGCTGCTGAGTTTGTTTCTGACAGCCGATGTCGGTTGGAGTCAGGAGTTTAAGACTTTTCAATTGAAGAAGGCCGTCCGGGGCTCCAAGGAACTCAAGGGCAAGATCTTCAAGGCATCCGGTAGCGGTATCCTGTTCCGCCTGGAATCGGGAGGCCTCAGCTCGCGGATCGGATACAATAATTTCAGCGAAGAATCCCTCAAGCAATTGATCGATATGGACCCGAATGTGAAGCGTTTTGCTGGTCCATTGCTCGGCGCCCCCAATAGTGGTGGTGGTGGCAGCGCACTGCCGATCATGCCGCCGCCCGCGCGCACGAAGCTGGATCCTCCCGCGGTTTCGGAGGTGGAAGCCCGCCCTGAGTTACCGGAACCACGAGGTGTGCTGGGAGCGCTCTTCGGAACGGGCCCTGGTTTGATCCTGCTGCTCCTCGTTTGGGGCGCCAACATCTGGGCCGGGTATGCCATTGGAATTTATCGCCGTTGGCCCAAATGGATGGTGCCCACGATCTCCGCCGTCGGTCCGATTGTTGCCCCCATCGTTTTCATGTCGATGAAGCCGAAGAAAGGTTCGAAGAAAGACGGAAAGGCTGTCGAAGACGATACAGAAGCCAAACCGGCGAAGAAGAAAGGCGCCGCCGTCGCCAAGCCGGTGGCCAAGGCCAAGGTTGTCACCGCACGCCCTGGTGCAGCTGGCGCTGCCGCTGGTGCTGCTCGTCCAGCTGCGGGAGCTGCCGCCGCTGCTCCTGCTCAAGCCGCCGCTCCGATCGCAGCTCCCGCCCAACCGGGTGCCCCCGCTGCTGCTCCCGGGTTGGAAGCCGCCGCTTACGTCAAGGGCGAGGTGAACATCAACAAGCGATTCATCGAAACGAAGTTTGCTCCCTTCTTCAAGTTGGTCCCGGACGAACCCTATCGGTCCGCCTGGCTTTGTTTCATCACGACACGCGGAGAATTCTGGGCGAAGCGGATTCCGAAGATCACGCAGACGGACGTTACTGTCCAATGCCCGCAAGAAGGCGGCGGCCAAACTGACCAAGTCTGTCAGATCGCGGATATCAAAGAGATCCATCTCCGCCCTCCGGAATAGGATCCGCGTCCGGATCGCATGGCCATTCGCACTGTCTTCATGGGCACCGCTGAAATCGCGGCACCGCTCATTCTTCAGTTGTCATCGAGTGACAGCGTGGAACTGATTGCCGTTGTTTCACAACCGGATCGCCCCAAAGGCCGCAAGCTTAAGCTGCAGCCGACCGCCACCAAACTGGTCGCGGAAGAGCTCGCTGTTCCCGTTTATCAACCGGAAAAATGTCGCTCTCCTGAGTTCCTCGACCAACTGCGCGAGTGGCAACCCGACGTCATCGTGGTGATGGCTTACGGACAGATTCTGCCCCAAACCCTCTTGGACATTCCTGAGCACGGTTGTCTCAACGTCCACACTTCCATTCTTCCCAATTACCGTGGTGCCGCCCCGATCCAATGGGCCATTTGGAACGGTGACGAAAAGACCGGCGTGACCGTCATGAAAATGGACGCCGGCATGGACACCGGAGACATCGTGGCGATCCGCGAGACTCCCATTGAACCAACTGACAGCGCTGCCACCATTCACGATCGACTCGGAGAGATTGGCGGCGAGTTGTTGGTCGACGTGCTGCCGAAATACGTCGCCGGTGAAATTGAACTTCAGCCGCAGGACGATTCCCAAAGCAGCCACGCACGCAAGATCACCAAGGAAGATGCCCGGTTGGATTGGTCGCGCACGAACGTCCAGCTCTGGAACCAGATCCGAGCCTTCACACCGTGGCCAGGGACGAACTGCATCTGGCCCGTGGAGAATATTGAACTGAAGCTGAAGATCCTTACCGCCGAACCGGTGGATGGCCCCAACGTCTCGCCTGGTCAGGTCATGAAAGCCGATCGCGAAGGATTGATCGTCACCTGCGGAGAAGCATGCCTGCGGATTCTCGAGCTGCAGAAAGAAGGGGGCAAACGCCTCGCCGCGCGTGAATTCCTCGCCGGCAACAAGCTTGTGCCCGGCACTCAATTGCGCTGATCAAGACAGCAAGTCACGCTGCCAGCTCATCAAGCGATCCCAAACCCCGTCACTGTCATTGCGCGTCAGTTGTTCCAACGTGTCCTTGCTGGCGATCAAGGTCGGATCAATCTCCAATTCCTTCGCCTTCGCATCACGCTTGGCCTTCAACTTGGCAAAGGCCGACTTTTCGGCTTCCGAAGCGCGATAGCCCTGGCCGCGGATGAGTTTCGGCCGTTCATCGGGGGGAACGCCGCGTCCCTTCTCAATTGCTGCCATTAGAGCACGGCGGCGGCGGCTCGAATAACGTCGCGGGATCATCCGATCGAACGACTCGCCGTGGCCGGCCGCATCTGCGAGCCCGACCAATTGCTGGTGGCTCATGATGAAAAACGGAGGCTTGTTGGAATTCTTGGCTTCTTCCTCGCGCCATCCCCACACGTCACGCAACACCGCCAATGCAGGCGGGGACAGCTTCGAGCTGTACTTAATCCGCCAGACCCGGTCTGGATCCGGCGGTACGACCTTGGAATTGTCGCTGATCAAGACCGCACAACACTCCTCCAACCAAGGCAGTCTCCCCTTATCGACCAGTCGCTCGCGCAAATGCTCACTTAACGCGCGCAAGACCCGCGTGTCATTGCGCGCATATTCTTCCATGCGCGGGGTCAGCGGTCGTTTCGACCAATCCGATTTCTGCGGCCCTTTTTCCAATTCCTGACCGAGGTAATTCCCTACCAACGTGGCCAGACCAAATGCTTCGATCCCCAGTAGGCGCGCCGCGATCATCGTGTCGAAGATCTTACAGGGCGCGAAATCATGATGTTTGCTGAACAGGCGCAAGTCGTAGTCCGCCCCGTGAAAGATCAGCTCGCGTCCCTTGAAAACTTCCCACAACGGCGCCAGATCAATCTCCGCCAAGGGATCAATCAATTCGTCCTGTCCGGGGATGCTCACCTGTATGAGGCAGAGTTTCTCCGGATATGAATGCAGGCTGTCAGCCTCAGTATCAACGGCTATCCATGGAGCGCCGTCGATCTCTGGCAGCAAGCGCTCCAGTTTCTCGTCCGTGTCGATCACGCGCGGCGGATGTTAGCGATTCATAGCGAAAGGTGAATGAAAATGCGCCGGCCAAATGTGAGTAACCCTTACTCGCTCCCGAGCGCCGCAATTTGCTTCAATTTCCACCAATGAAGGTACGTTTTCTCCTTGGTCCGGCCGGTAGCGGCAAGACGTTCACGTGCCTTTCCGAAATCCGGCGGCAGCTCATCGCCGATCCCGAGGGGCCTCCATTGGTGCTGTTGGCCCCGAAACAGGCCACCTTTCAACTCGAACGCCAGCTGTTTGAGGACGACGAACTCACGGGCTACACCCGACTGCAGATTCTCTCTTTCGATCGCCTCGCCCGCTACATCCTCGACGAGCTCGCGATCGAGCCCAACGAATTCCTCTCCGAGGAAGGGCGACTGATGGTCCTCCGCGCCCTGCTCGCCCGCGAACAGGACAACCTTGCCATGTATCGCGCCTCGGCGAACATGCCGGGTTTTGCGGCCCAACTCAGCCAGCTCCTTCGCGAACTCCAACGCTCCCGCATGACGCCCAAGCGCGTCGCCGAACTAGCCGGCAAAGAGGAATTCCCTGAGCGCCTCCGCGCCAAGCTTACTGACCTCGCGCACATTGCCGCCGCCTATTACGAATGGCTGAAGCAACGCGATCTCGATGACGCCGATCGCGTCTTGGAAATCGCCGGCGAGGAATTGCGTCGCCTCGATATCCCGTCGCGCATCGATCCCAGCAGTCCGCCCCCGGTTCATCTCGCCGGACTCTGGCTCGATGGTTTCGCCGAGATGACGCCGCAGGAAACGGAGCTGCTCGCGACGGTGCTTCCCTTCTGCGAAAACGCCACCCTCGCGTTCTGCCTGCCGTCGCTTCCCGATCCGGAAGACGCCGGCTTCTCGCTCTGGAACGTCACCGGCGCCAGCTTCCGGCAATGCCGCCAACGCATTGACCAACTGAGCGGTTGTGAAATCACCGTCGACCTGATCGAACGCGACCCGACGAAATCGCGCTTCGCCGCCCCGGCCCTGGCCGCCTTGGAAGCGCAATGGGAACGCCGATCGGAAATCGAACACGACGGCGACCCGAACGCGATCCGCATGGTGTCCTGTTTCGATCGTGAAGCCGAAACCGTGTTCGCCGCGCGTGAAATACGCCGACACGCCCGCGCCGGTGGACGCTATCGCGACTGCACCGTACTCGTCCGCGATCTCAGCGATTACGGACACATCATCCGCCGCGTGTTCACGCGCTACGGCATTCCCTTCTTTCTCGATCAACGCGAGTCCGCCGCCCATCACCCCATCGCCGAGCTAACTCGTTTCTCCCTTCGCACCGCGGCGTGGAACTGGCAGCTCGAAGATTGGTTCGGTCTCTTGAAAACCGGCCTCTGCAGCATCGGCCCCTCCCGCATCGATTTCCTCGAGAATCTTGCCCTCGCTTTCGGTTGGGATGCCCGCACCTGGCAAACCAGCCCTGATTTTTCCAAGGTCAACGGCTTGGACGAAGCGTGGGACGAACTTCGCAAC
>JBMYQZ010000466.1:0-4803 GCA_049601855.1 Limisphaerales bacterium
TGATACTGAAAAACCCAACCCAGACCGTTGGCATCCGGTCCGATTTCCGTTCGGATTCCCCGTGGAAGCTCGCTCTCAATTTGGCTCAATCGCTCCACGATTCGAGCTCGCGCCAAGTCTGGATCCGCCCGTTCTTCAAACACCAGGGTTAGCAGACTGAAACCGAACATCGATGATGCCCGGACGGACCTTATTCCCGTAAGCCCTCGGAACTGCACGGCCATCGGATAGGTAATGTGATCCTCAATCTCCTGTGCGCTATGCCCGTTCCAAACTGTTCTCAAGACCACTTGGTTCTCGCTCAGATCCGGCACGGCATCGACCGGTGAATGCCGCAACGCCTGAATACCAAGCGCTCCAAAAACAAGCGTTGCGCAAACCGCAAAAAAGCGGTTGCGCAACGCCCAATCAATTGCTCGGTCGATCATTTCATGAGTCGATCAACCGACGACTTCGTCAGACTCTATTCCGAGTTGTCGACGATCTTCTGGAGGTACTTGTCCTTGTTCTTGTGGAACTCGTCCAAGGCGGCTTCGTCCCAGACGGAGACTTCGTACTTCATACCTTCGTGTTCAAACTCCAACGGGATGTTGCCCTGCATGGCATCGTTTTCGTCGGCGGCATCATATTTGTTGCCGGAGATCGGGCAGGAGTCGCCCTTCCAGTACTTGATCGGATCTTCGACGGCGACATCGGGCGCGCCATCGCCACACCCGACGAACATCAGAGCGCATGCGAACACGCCCACGAACATTGCAATTACGTTTCTTTTCATAGTAATAATCGTTGGATCAGCAGTTACGATTCGTGATGAACGTATTGACTTCACCGTTGGTTGGCAAGTCCTCATCCAAGGAATTCTGTCACGCGCCTTTTCGCCAACAAAAGCCCGGATTTCCAAGCTCAACGACCCTGTCAATCCATCCCATTGAGAGCCAAAATTTGTGCACCCCAAGCGGTGATTGGTGAATCCGGTCCACCGCCGGGCTCAAGCCAGTTTCAAACCCAGAATTCAGTTCGCAGGAACTCGATCATCGCGTAGACAACGGTCTTTTCCGGCAGGCCCGTGCGTCGGTAGTTTGCAATGAGTTGTCTGGCCTCACGCGAATTCCATCTCAATCTCAAGCCACTACAACCGAGACTCGCTCTCTAGTAGCAGGCTACCGTTGGTCACCACTTCTTCATCGTTTTCCACCCCGGCGAGTTCCCAATGCTGGTCTCCCCGGAACCCGATCGAAACCGGCCGACGTTCGAAACCTTCATCGCTTCGGACGAACACGACATAGCCTGCGCCCGAGCTCAGGAATGCCTCGCGGGGCAATGATCGCTTCGCGTTTGATTGCAGCTCAATACTTCCTTCGGCATATGAGCCGATCGTGAGCGTTCGATGCCTTGCTCCCTCTCGTCTCAGCGTTGGATTCCTCAATACAGCTCTCGCTTTGCTACTGCGATTATTTATACGAATTAATTCATTAATGTAACTTATAATAGTCGAGAATTCCTGACCTCCCGCGATCGATACTTTTATTGTTTGGCCGACCTGCACGGCGGCCAGATCACGCTCATACACATCGAATTCAAACCAGAGATGGTAGACGTCCGCCACACTCATCAGATGGGTTCCCTCCTGTACCCGATCCCCGTCTTTCACTGCCAATTCGACCAAGACGCCATTCGCAGGCGAGAGTATATCGGTTGTAGATATATCATCTGGCTTGTTTGGTAGTTTGGAGATCTGTTCCTTGGTCATGCCATAACCAGCGAGGCGAGATCTCATGGACCGCAGGAGGCGGGCGTGCTCTGCGGTTATCTTGGAGGAGTGACTCATTTGGCTCTGTTGGAATAACAAATGGTAGTCGCGCTCCGCCTCGAGAAGCACAGGACTGTAAATGGTGTAGAGCCGATCGCCACCCTTCACCTCCTGCCCGATTGATTCCCAATGCACTTTTTCAATTCTCCCTCGAACTTCTGAAGCTATGTGACGAACTTTCGTTCTATCCGGTACGAGCTTCCCCGAAACTCTCAAGACCCTCGTCAGATCTCGCACCGCTGCCTTCGTGACTGCAGCGCTTGAGGAAATCCCCGTGGCCTTCAGGATCATGTTGGTTGAACGCTCGGAACGGTAAACGGGTACCAAGTCCATTCCGCAGACAGTGCATTGCTCAGGCCGTTCTGATGTTACCCAAGGATGCATCGGAGACCGATAATACAGGACGCCGCTTTCTCCCGGCCCATCGGCCCCGGTCAGGGCGATCCCAACCCAAATGAGACAGAGTGCTCCAAACACCACAATCAAAGGTCGCAGCTTATTTATCATGGCCGCTCAACAGGTCTTCGTAAGAATTCGCTCCGCAGAGATAAACAAGGTCGGCTAATAGTTCATGCTGTCTACTGCGTAATCTTGCCATCTTCATGCCGTCTTGAATCAGCAGGCGTTTCTGGATGATGACATCAGCCAAACTCAATCTCCCGGCCTCGACTCCAACCAAGGCCGCGGCAACGGATTCCTGCCGACGCAATTGTAGTTCATCTGAGAACAAAGCGTATTCAGCCGCCAGATTGTTGATCTCCACAATGAGGCGAGCCGCTTCCATTTTCAGGCCGCTTCGGAACGCATTTAAGGCACCATTTGAAGTGGCAGCCAATATACGCAATTGGAAATTTCCCATTATCATCTGGCCGGGGTTCGAAAACCTGGGTGCTGTGAGAGATACAATCACGGGCAAACTTGAAGGTGATTTCCCAGTCGCTAGTTCGTTCCGCTGTAGTCGCAAGACTTCTTGTCGGTTCGTGAGAATCAGAAGCTGATTCTCCACCAAACTTCGCTGATTCTGCAATCCCATGAGCGCAAGGTGACTCTCGTGAGAAGTCTTAAAGCGCTGCTCACGCGATTTGATCGCCAAATTCAATAACCGCAAGTCGTCGTTCAGGAATCGCTGAATATCCTGGTTTTCGGCCATTCGCACTGCGGTCTTATAGAGATTGCACCGCTGGCGCCCCTGATAATCCGATAGCATCAAGTTCGGATTGTCCAAATCTTCCAATGAAATAACTGGGTTCCATTGGAATCTGCCAATACTGCTTCTGGTGTACAAGCCAGGGATTGGAGCGAAGATCGGAACACTCGTTAGATTCGTACTAACGAACTCCGTATCCTTCAGAACACGATTGACCCAGGCGTAATTGACTGACTCCGCTCCACTGGAGCAATGGGCCAAGAAGAAGCTGAGAACAAGTGAATGGAGGCTTGTTTTCAATCACCAACAGATTAGCAAACCATAACTGCCTCAACAATCCGTTAATTTCGACGTCATTTGCCGCGGTGCTTCCGGGAAACACTCCTGAGAGGCCCGCGCTGTCGGCATCCAGTTTGCAGTCTTTGATTTCACCGTTTGAAAACATTTGCTGAACCACAACTCCGGGAAAAGCCAACAACACGGGAGGGCAGTCTGGATGCGATCGATTGCCAAGGAGGGCTCCTTTGGCTGTGGAGGTTCTGGGTGGTTCCCGGATCACAGACCTTGGCTTCCGGCCATGCAGAACCCTATCAACTCATTGCCCATTCTTCTCAGTGGTGAGATGGACGGATTCCAATCGGGCTCAAATATGTTTTGGATTCGATGGATCTGAATCGTGAATCGGAAGTACCAACTATTCTGATCAAACCAAGAGATCGATTAGAATGCTCGTGTAGCTCTCTTGGGTTCGTGGACGAGAGCGAGTTCGCCTGCGGGCTGGTTCAGATGTGTAAACGCCGTTCCAATAGTGCGGCACAGGGCGGACGAAAAGTGCGGCGGTTGGTTGATCTTAGGATTCATCAGTAAATTGGGTCAACGGCTCAGTCCGAGAACAGCCCCAGGCCCCGTCGGAGCTGGAGCGTAGCGGAGGTGGAGACGGGGCCTGGGGCCCCCTTCGATGGCGATGACGGATGGGTTTTCATACTTTCTTTTTCCGGCTGGCTTGGCGGCGTTTGGAGTCCTGCAAGCGGTAGCTCTGGCCGTTGGCTTCGAGGATGTGTACCCGGTGAGTCAGGCGATCCAGGAGGGCTCCGGTCAGCCGTTCGCTGCCCATCACCTCGATCCATTGTTCAAAGGGCAGATTGGTCGTCACGATCAGGCTGGTGCGCTCGTAGGCCCGGCTGATCACATCAAAGAGCAGTTCGGCTCCGGTCTTGCTGAAGGGCACGTAGCCCAGTTCGTCGAGGATCAACAGCCGGTTGCGTTCCAGGGAGCGGTGCAGCCGTTGCAGATTGCGTTCCTCGCGTTGTTCGAGCAACTGGGTGACCAGGCCGGTGACGTTGTAGAAGCGGGTTCGCTGGCCTTGCAGGCAGGCGGCATGGCCCAAGGCGCTGGCCAGATGGGTCTTGCCTGTGCCGGGGTTGCCCACCAGCAGGATGTTCTCTCTGGCGTCGAGGTATTCGCCGCGCATCAGTTCCCGCACCAGCCCCTCGTTGAGGGAGGGCTGAGCAGTGAAGTCGAAGCTGTCCAGCGTCTTGCTTACGGGGAACTTCGCCGCCTTCAACCGCCGTTGGGCCGCCCGTTGTTCCCGGTCGATGAGTTCACGTTCGGTCAGCTGCAGCAGATACTCCGGGTAGCTGCTGCGTTCCTGGGCACAGAGCTGGGCCTGCGCCGGATACTCGCGCAGCACGGTCGGCAGTTTGAGGGCTTTGAGGTGGTGTTCGAGCAGCACGGTGGATTTTTCGGGTGTCTTCATGCGGTGGCCATCAGGTCGGTGTATTGGTTGAGGTCCGGGGCTTGCACCCGGACGTGTTTGAGATGCGGATGTCCCGCCAGGTCGAAGGTC
>JBMYQZ010000467.1:0-4801 GCA_049601855.1 Limisphaerales bacterium
TTCTTGCCGCGCAGGACGTTGGCGACGGTCTCGGCCAAGCGGCCCAGCACCTGGCCATCGGCATCAATGATGTGCCAACCGCGCTGGTTCAGATGATCTTTCGGCAAATGCGTTTTCATTCGAAATCCCTCAAAAGGGGTGGGGAAGCTATCAAAACGGACCGATCAGTCAACAGGATTCATCGGAAAAACAGTAATCAGTGAACAGTCGCCGGTATTCTGTGCAGGAATCGTCTGATTACCGATCAACGATCACTGATTGCCAGCTCAAATCGCCTCTGGAGCCTTGAACTTTCGGCACTGCTTCATGAATCGAATGGGATTTTGATAAATCACCTTGTCGATCCACTTGGCCTTGTGGCCACGAGCACGGGCTTCAAGAGCGGTATTCGGGACAGCAAGTGGGACGCTGATGCCCCAATCGCAGGCGCTGTTCATCCAGATCTGATCGGTGCCGAAATTCTCCAAAATGTCGATCGCGCGGGCGTGAGTGCACTTGGATTCCGGATAAAGGGTCATGCCACACCAAAAACCGGCGTCCTTCACGATGCCGACCGTGTGTTCCTCCACGTGGTCGATAATCACCCGCCCCGGCTTGATCTTCGGATGGGATTTGAGCGCATCGACAATCAATTTCGTGCCCTTGAGCTTGTCTTCAAGGTGCGGGGTGTGAACGAGGACCAATTGGTCGAGTTCCGCCGCCAGTTCGATATGCCACTCGAGAACCTTCAACTCGTTCTTGCTGTTCTTGTTCAGCCCGATTTCGCCGATGCCGAGGACATTCTTCTTTTTGATAAACTCCGGGATGAACGAGATGACTTCCTTCGCCAATACCGGATCTTCGGCTTCCTTGGGGTTGATGCAGAGCCAGGTGTAGTGCGGGAGTCCAAATTTGGCCGCGCGATTCGGTTCGTGAATCGTCAGCTGTTGAAAGTAGTTGTAGAAGGCTTCGGGTGTCCCACGATCGAAGCCGGCCCAGAAGGCAGGTTCGCAAACGGCGGCACATCCGGACCTGAGCATTGCCAGGTAATCATCGGTCGTGCGACTGACCATGTGCGCGTGTGGCTCGACGTATCTCATGCTTCACCTCCCGGCCATGCCCCGCAGGCGCCTTTGCCCGGAGCCTTGTCGATGGGTTTCTTGGTGGGATCGCTGAAGGAAAGAAGCACGCGCTTGGCCCTTTCCTTCTTCTTACCGGTGATCTCGTTGATCGCTTCGCGAAAGGCCTGGATGCGGAAATCGTCCTTGCCCTCCGAGCGCTCCACGCGGTCGAGGAAGGCGGCGATATCAATCAGCTTGCAGCGGGCGTCCATGAAATACATATCGAGGACTTGCTCCCGCGTCATTGGGTTTGCGGATTTCTTGCTCATGACTGGCGACACACCGGATGCATGGGAGCACCGGTGCGAAGACAGCAACTTAGATGGCCGCCACGGGAAACTCAACCCCTTGGCAAATGCCAAGATCTGGGCAGGTCGCCGGATCAGAATCGCCGTTGCGCGGCCACCGGCGCGGCTTCGACGTTGGCCGGCAGGACGCGATAGTAGCGTCCGGGGCGGTTGAGGGCGTTGGGTTCGACGAAGTCGATCTTGCCGTCGGTCAGCAGGCCACGAACGATCTCAAACCAATCAATCAGGTTGTCCGATCCTTCGACAACCACTTCCTCCTGGGTGTCTGCGCGAAGCACCACGTGCACGACGCCATCATCCAGCGCGTCGGCCATGGGCTGGTTGGGAACTCCAGGGAGCGGCGGTAATATGAAGTCGTTGTCACCAATGACGGCGGCGGCGCGCGTGTTCAATCCGAATTCGTAGGCGAGCCTCAAGTTCGGGGGAATGATGAGGGAGAGAACGACGGATTCCGGAGCTTCGGTTTCGGTGTCATCAATGGGTGTGATGGTGATGGTCGCGCGGGTCTCACCAGCGGGAATGGTCACGGTGTCGGCGATGGTCTGGTAGTCGGTGCCATTCTGTGCCCGGCCGTTGATGCCGAGAAATACCAGGAGCGATTCGTTGGTGTTACCGCGGCGTTCAACCACAAACGTGGCCGTGTCGATGATGCCGTTGGAATTCGCTCCTTCCTGGGCGATGAAATCGCGGGCGAAGATGTTGATGATCGGCAGGGAGTTGGTTTCGCGCACCAACACCGGCACCGGATCAGACCAACTGCTGGCCCCGAGGTTGTCCGTGGCGCGCGCGCGGATCGCATAATCGTCTGGCGGCACGTTCGTCCAGTTGAGGGAGAAGCGCTGACGATGCCCCGGCTCCGGCGGTTGAATAAAATGCACGACGGAGTCACCCAGCTTGTTCGTGCCGGCGAAAAACTCGAGTTGGCTCACCCAGCCATCGACATCGCGGGTATGCACGACGATCTCGATGTCAGCCGGCGCGGTGAAGCGTTGCTGGCGATGCGGCGAGGCAACGACGACGCGAGGGGCACGATTGCGGTTTTCATCATTGTCTCGGATTCGGACAGTCGCACGATTTTCTTCGCCAATGATGTAGGACAGAGGGGGGGGCGGGAAGATGGCGATCGTCGGTTGTGACACAATGGTCAACGTCGCGGTCTCGGTAGGTTCCACTCGATCGTCGTCAATCGGCATCAGAAGAATGCGTTTCTCAACCTCGTTCGGGGCGAAGATCACATCGCCGTTCAAACGATGATAATCGACGCCGTTGAGTGCGCTTCCGGACATGAAATAGGACACGTGCAGATTCTGTGACAAATCACCGCCGCGACGACGGACGACGTAAGCTCCTGGATTCACGCCGGCGGCGTTGGTGATGTTGGGCGCTTCTTCGGCATCTGGATCAGCCGCCTCGACGGTGACGACCGTTGGCTGAGTCACGCTGATCACGCGGATGGTGATGGGATCGGAAAGATCCACTTCGCCCTCATTGTCGCGGGCACGGACTCGCACGGTGTGATTGCCGGGCGTGGGGTTTCTCCAGGTGAGGCTGAACGTCGCGCGCATGCCGGGAGGCGGGGCGTCAAAGTAGTTGATATTCTCCTCGGCCACGACTTGTCCGTCCACGATCGCGGCGAACTGCACGAGGTAACCGTCCACATCCACGGCATGGCCCATGATCTGGACGGGCTCACCGGCGGGTAGGATCGCGCCCATGCTCGGACGAAGGATACGGGCTTCGGGCGGGCGGTTCTCCGTCGCGCCGTCGTTGTCGCGGATAACGGCGGCGGCCTGGTTATTCGGGCCGATGATGTAGTCCCGCGTCGTCAATCCCGGGATTGCGACACGGAAGTCCGGATGAACGATGGTGACGAGCACATCCTCCGGACCTTCCGGCAACACATCATCGATCGGAAGTATGGTGATCGTGGCCGCAGATTGACCGGCCGGAATCGTCACCTGTCGTGCGACCGTGTGATAGTCAAATCCATTGCGAGCGTGTCCGCCGAGGTGCACGTAGACCGTCAGCGGTTCAGTCGTATCGCCGCTACGCACGACCCGGAACGCTGCCGTGTTCAACACCAATGGCGCGCCGCCCGCGGTGGCGTCAGTCCCGGCAAATCCCGTGATCAACGAACCTTCAGGTGTCGTGGCTCCGTTGAAAGGATTGGCGCCGCCGATCGCCGGATTCCCAGCCGTGCCATCAATCGCCGGCTGCGGAATACCATTGCCGAGACCTGGTTCCTCGGCAACGGCATCGATCGTTTCAATCTGAACAACGGGAAGCTCCTCCCGCGAAACCACGCGCACTTCCACCGGGCGCGAGGTCGTCTCCGCACCCTCGTTATCGATGGCCTTGGCGCGGATGATGTGAATTCCCGGGGCGATGTTCGTCCATTCCAAATGCCAGGGCGGGAGGACGGTCAGGTTCGCCGCGCCGGTGGCATCCGGCAGCAGGAGATTGGGAACGGTCACCACGCCGATGCTGTCGTCGCCGTCAAAAAACTCCACGGATTGAACCGTGCCGTCATTGTCGCGCGCAGCGGCAACCAGCAACACGCGTTCGGGTTCGACGAGCGTGGTGTGGTGATGCGGGTTCAGAATCTGAACGATGGGCGGGCGGTTGGTGACGACCTCATCGTTGTCCCGAATCCACGCCCGGGCACGGGAATGACACCCGAGATCGAAACACCCGGGAGGCCGCGGAAGAATTTCGATGCAGGCCGTCGGCAGGAGTTGCAGTTGGATGAACTCGCGCCCCTCCACCAGGGTGTCGTCGATCGGCAGAATGGTGATCTCAGTGCGCCGGACGCCGACGGGCAGGGTCACGGTCGTCGCGACGCCGGTGTAATCCATGCCGAGTTCCGCGGAGCCACTGATTTGGAGTTCGACGTTCAGTTCCGCAGCGGTCGAGCCGGTGCGATGGATGACGAAAGTCGCGGAGTTTTGTTGGTTGGTGGAGTTGGTTTCCGCGGCCACCGGGTCACGGGCAAAGATTTCCACGCGCGGCAACGAGGTGTCGGGGATGATCTTGATCTGTTTGGCACTGGAAGTGGAGGTCGCGCCTTGGTCATCGGTCGCCACGACGGTGAGGACGTGATCACCGACCGGCGCGTTGGACCAGATCATCGAGTAGGGCAGCAACGGAATACTGAGCGCGTTGTCCGCCCGGAGCGCCGGGGAATTCGGATCAAACATCGGCGCAGTGAAGGGATCCGTGAGGTTGCTGTCTTCAAATCCCGCTTCATTCGGCGCGGGCAAGGGAAAGGGGCTGATCGCATTGCTCGACACGCCGAGGCTCTGATTGCCGGCGAAGAATTCAACCGACACCACCTTGCCTTCGAAGTCATCGGCATGCGCGGCCAGGTGAATATTCAGCGGTCCACGCAAAACA
>JBMYQZ010000468.1:0-4797 GCA_049601855.1 Limisphaerales bacterium
TCGCCTTCAGCGCCCCGAAGACGACGATCGAGAAGACAAAGGCCGCGGCGGCCACGGCCAACACACCCATCAACTGACCACCGATGGTGAATCCACCCTCGGTGTTGTCGAAGATGGCGCAGGCCAGAATGCCCCAGACACCACAGGTGCCGTGGACCGAGATGGCACCGACCGGATCGTCAATCCACATCTTGTCAAGAAACACGACGGAGAAGTAGACGATCACACCGGCAACAAGACCAATGATGATGGCCGAACCGGCAGACACGATGTCCGCGTTGGCCGTGATGCCAACCAAACCGGCGAGCATACCATTGAGAGCCATGGAGAGGTCAGGCTTCCTGGTCATGATCCAAGAGACCGTACCACCCATGAAACCACCGGCAGCAGCGGCCAGAGCGGTTGTCGTGAAGACGAGACCGAGAGGCCCTGGAGCAGCGGAGAGAACGGAACCGCCGTTGAATCCGAACCAGCCGAACCAGAGGAGCAGTACACCAATCGCGGCGAGCGGCATGTTGTGACCGGGGATCGGGCGAATCTTGCCGTCCAGGTATTTACCCTTGCGGGGACCGAGGATGATCACGCAAGCCAGCGCAGCAAAACCGCCAAAGGCGTGCACGACAGCGGAACCTGCGAAGTCCTTGAAGCCGTTGCCGCCATTGAGGCCGCCGAGCCAGCCACCACCCCAGTGCCAGGAGCCAACCACGGGGTAGGCAATACCGACCAACAGGGTGGCAAAGATGAGAAACGGCAGGAGCTTCACGCGCTCGGCCACCGCACCGGAAACGATGGTCGCAGCCGTGGCAGCGAACATCGCCTGAAAGATGAAGTCACCGTAGCCGGTCATACACAGCGAGAGACCGCCGTAGCCGTAGGTGCCCCCCCCCTCGGCGTTCAGGTCGCCGATCATGCTGCCCCAACTGAACCACCCGTTGAAATCACCTGGGTAGTGTGTGTTGAATCCGAACAAGGCGTAGGTGAGCAGGCCCATGCAGATGATAAACCCGTTCTTGTAGAGGATGTTGACGGTGTTCTTTGCCTGCGTCAGACCGCACTCAAGCGTCGCAAAGCCGAGGTGCATCAAGAACACCAACGCGGCCGCGATAACGGTCCACAACATACTGACGGTAAAGAAGTCGAACGCATAGGCAGTGTCGCCCTGCTCGGCCACGAGATCTTCGTAGGCTTTCTTGTTCTCATCGACTTCGGCTTCCGCAGGAGCGGCATCAGCCGGAACTTCGGCACTAGGTGCGGTTTCGGCCGGGGCGGCTGTGGGGGCCTGAGCGTTGGCCATCGGGGCCAGCGCAAAGGCGAGGGTGAGTCCAAAAATGGAAATCAGTTTCTTCATTGATTCAAATAGTAGGTGGTTTCTGTTGTCAGGTTAGATGGCTTCCTCGCCCTTCTCGTCCGTGCGGATGCGAATGACCTCGTCGACGGGCATTACGAACACCTTGCCGTCACCGATCTTGCCGGTCTTGGCACTCTTGGTGATCGCACCAACGGCGGTGTCGGTCTTGTCGTCGGGAACGACGATTTCGAGTTTTATCTTCGGCAGGAAATCAACGGTGTACTCGCTGCCTCGATAGATTTCGGTGTGGCCCTTCTGGCGGCCAAACCCTTTCACCTCGCTGACGGTCATTCCTTCGATGCCGACTTCCGCAAGGGCGTCTTTCACTTCCTCGAGCTTGAATGGCTTAATTATCGCTTCGATCTTTTTCATTTTCTTGGGTTGCCGGCCAGCGGATTGGCAGCAGCAGATCGAAATGCTTCGCGGCTCCTCACAGCCCATCAACTAAGTGCATTTCGAAAACGGAGAACGGCTCCGCCCGCCACCACCAACCCAATCTGCGCGGCAGATTTGGATTCATGCTGAAAACAGCGTGATGTCCGAATTGCATTGAGCGTGCCAACGAGAAGCTCCCAAAAGATGCCGACGGTCTTTCGACCAGCTCAGCAGAGCCGGAATCAGTGCAATGAATTAAACTGATCTCAATGATGAATGATATGGTGGCTATTTTTAGCCACGGCGTTGGAATTCATCCCGGTGCAATTGAAGAAAAGCGGCCGAATACAAGTACGACCGCGGTTGAGAGAAGTATTGGAGGAGGAGCGACGCCGCTGATACAATATCGCTCGAAGTATTCCAGGTGAGCGCAAGCTCAGGGGACAATCGCAGCCTTCACCATGGTCTTTTTTTCACCTTTTCGTCGCGTAATTGCTGATCGGTGAACCGTTTGACTTGATCTCCCAGATAAATCTTGGTGTGAGGATACAGTCTCTTCCACTCCCCCCAAGTGATGGTGCGGAATTCCAATTCTTGCAGTTTGATCGTAAGGGAGTCGTGAGGGTGAAGCCGGTCAGCCACGAACAATTGCATGTTCTGGTCCTTCCATCCGCCCACCCGAATGGAATGAATCTGTCTCTCCGAACCGGCGAAAACCCGCGTGCATCCCGTTCGATCGCAGAATGTCACGGCAATGGGGGCACTGCCAAAACGGTCGTAGGCCACATGACTATCGGGTTGGGACATACCGGCCTCCAAGTAGGCCCGTGCCTCCTTTTTCACGACGAGACCGGTCACATGGTAATCATCTGGCACGGTCACCTCGCTGGCTCGAAATAGCGGCTCGGCGTCCAGCCCAGGAATATCAAGCGTGAGCTCATCAGATTTGGAAACCGCAACCGGAGCGGGTTTGGCTCCAGATTGAGCAAGCACCGATATCGGCACCAAGAATCCGATTACAAACGTGCAAATCAACCATGTCTTTTTCATCATTCGTCATGGCCCGGCACAGCTGATCGATATGCCAGACCTGCGTGGGAGGCGAAATGCTCATCTCCATTCCCAACAAACTTCCGGTTTTGGTCAGATTTCCTGCGAAATGGCAGCGGAAGGGATCAATCAGACCGATTGGCGCTTGGTCATGTATTTGGCCAAGGCCTCGGCGTAAGGCGTGTCGGTGACCATCTGCACCAATTCAATCTTGTTGCGATGGCAGTTGTCCGTGAGCTCCTTTTGGAACTCCTTGAGCTTCTTCAGGTAGGCGGAGCGGAAGGCGGCAGGCTCAATGGTCTGGGTGTAGTCATCCTTCTCCAGGCTCATGAAGTGGGTCCATTCGCGGAACGGGAAACCGAGTTCATCCGGGTCAAGGATCTGGAAGACGATCACCTCATGGTGCGCGGCACGGAATTGTGCGAGGGCGCTGTTGAGGCTCTTCACGTTGTCGAAGCAGTCGGAAAGAATGATCAGGAAGCCGCGACTTTGCAGCCGGGGAACGATCTTGCGAAAGACACCGCCGAGCGCGGTTTCCTTTTCACAGCGGGACTTGGAGAGTTCATCCAACAACACCTTCAAGTGTGAGATGCTCGAGCGCGCCGGGATGAAGGAGCGGACCTTCTCATCGAAGGTGCACAAACCCACGCTGTCGGCCTGACGCATCATCAAATAAGCCAAGGCAGCCGAGAGCCGCACGGCGTATTCCGCCTTCGACACCTTGCCGCTGCCGTATTGCATCGATCCGCTCAGGTCGAGCAGGATCATGGTGCGCAGGTTGGTTTCCTCCTCGTATTCGCGAACGTAGTAGCGGTCGGTCTTGCCGTAGACCTTCCAGTCCAATCGACGAATTTCATCGCCCTGCACGTAGGGACGGTGTTGGGCGAACTCCACACTGAAACCCTTGTGCGGGGAGCGATGGAGGCCGGAGACAAAACCCTCCACCACCATTTTCGCAACCACCTGCAGATTCGAAATCTTCTGCAGCGCCTCGGGCGACAGGAAGTCGGCAATATAAGGCATCAGCCGACGGCAGTACGGGGTTTACCGCGCGGGATATCCGCGATGATCTTGTCGATGATCTCGTCCACCTTGATGCCCTCGGCTTCAGCGTTGAACGTCGGTACAATGCGGTGACGCAAGACCGGCAACGCCAAGGCTTCGATGTCATCGATGGTGACATGAAAGCGACCGCGCAAGACGGCGCGCACCTTGCCTCCGAGCACGAGTTGTTGACAGGCACGAGGTCCCGGTCCCCAGGCAATCCAGTCACGGGCAATCTTGTTAGCATCGGGATCATCCGGACGCGAGCGCCGCACGAGATCGAGCACGAAATCCATCACATGATCGGGCACCGGGATTTTGCGGACGGTTTTCTGTACCTGCATGACCTGGTCACCGGACAGGACCGGATTGATGTCCGCGTGATAGGCACTGGTCGTCCGCTTGATGATTTCGCGTTCCTCCTCCCGATCGGGGTAGTCGACTTTCACGAGAAACATGAAGCGGTCCTTCTGCGCTTCCGGCAACTGGTAAGTGCCTTCCTGCTCCACCGGGTTTTGGGTGGCGAGCACGAAGAATGGTTCGTCCAGCTGATAGGTATCACCTCCGACCGTGACCGAATGCTCCTGCATGGCTTCCAGCAAGGCAGCCTGCGTCTTTGGTGGTGAACGGTTGATCTCGTCCGCCAAGATCATCTGGGCGAACAGGGGTCCCTTGATAAATGACAACTGGCGCTGACCGGTGGTCGGATCCTCCTGGATCACGTCCGTGCCGGTGATATCCGCCGGCATCAGATCCGGTGTGAACTGCACGCGCCGAAAGGAGAGTGCGAGCGCATCGGAGAGCGTTTTCACCATGAAGGTCTTCGCCAATCCCGGCACACCTTCGAGCAGACAATGACTCCGGGAAAAGATCGCGATGAGCAATTGTTCGATGACCTCATGTTGGCCAACGATCAATTTGCCGACCTCGGAGGCGATTGCCTGATAGGCCTCAGCGAGCATGTTCGCCATGTCCACGTC
>JBMYQZ010000469.1:0-4793 GCA_049601855.1 Limisphaerales bacterium
TTTGGCCGGGCTCACCATCGAACAGATCGTCGTCGACGTAGACGTGCGGGTCCTGGTCGTTTGGGAAGTCGTAGTAGATGTAGGCCTTGCCATCAACGTACTCGGCACTGGTGGTCCAGCGGGCGAAGCCTTCGGTGACCGGACCGTGGTGGACCCAGTTCTTCATGTCGCGGCTTTGCCAGGCGTGGTAACCGCCCTTGCCAGGTTTCAAGCCACCGGGTGCGTTGTATTGGTTTGCGAAGCGCGTGGTTTGCAGGGGGACGTCGAAGCCTTCAAGTTTGACAAATTCGGGTTCGAAGGAAGGGAGTGGCTTGGCCTTTTGACCGCGTTTGCGTCGGGGTTGTCCGCCGCCATAGCGCCCAAACATCCAATAGTCATCCGGACCAACTGTGAGCATGACCGGTGCGTCCTGCAGGTTGACCGGCCCGAGGTTTTCGATGGGAATCCAATTCTGCCAAATGGCGGACTGCTTGACGGTCAGGAATGCAGCGGAGCGTTTGCTGTCAAACTTGTGGATCTTGGTCTTGATCGTTCCCGTCTTGCCGGTGGGCGCGGCCATGCCTTGCTCGATAGCGACACCCTCGGATGAAGCGACGGCCTTCTTCCATTCGGCCTGCGAATCGATGGTGAGTTGATTGGCGGCGAGGAGAGAGTGCGCCAAGAGGACGGGGGCCAAGGTTGCTGCGGTTTTCTTCATGGGAGATTTCGGTTTCGGATTGGATGGCGATTCGGTTTCGACGGCGAGTTCCTGGAAGGCGGTGTTTTCGAGCAGGCGGGTGACGGGTTGGACGCTCCAGACGATCCAGCGGAATTGGCCCAAGGTCTTGCCATCCTCGGCACGAAGGGAGGCGGCGGTGAAGGTGGCCTTGGCAGGACCGGTTTCAATGCTGCCGAGCGCGGTGAACTTGGAAAGGTCCCAGCCGGGATCCTTGGTGGCGTCGCTGCCGTACAGTTCGACGCGTTGTGCTCCACGTTTGCCGACCTGGTTGTGCGACCAACTGGTGATGGCCCTTACGGGTTTCACCGAGCCAAGGTCCATCTTGTAGGCCCCATCGGTGGTTTTGTTGCCGTAGACCGGGCCAAACCGTTTGGCCAGTTTGCCGTCGGTTAACACCGTGACCGGATCATTGAGCGTTCGCTTCTTGGCGGTCACCTTCACTCCGACGGAAGCGGCGGGCTTCAGGATTTTGAAGGCGCTGGCGGAATCGGCGGACTCGATGATGACGCCTTTGCTGGTGGTTAGTTTTGAAGGTGATGATTTCGTAAGGGACGCAACCTTCTTCACCGGAGGCGCGGGTTTCGTGGCCTGCTGGTCTTCAACGATCATGACGCCAGACATCATTCGCCAGTGTCCGGGGAAGGTGCAGATGTAAGGGTAGCGACCGGGCTCGCTCGGGGTGGTGAATTCCTTCTCGACCTTGCCGCCGTAGGGAATCTGTGGCGTAGAGAAAAGGATCAGATCGGTGTCGGGAATGAAGTGTTTGGCCATGGCATCGGGTTGGGTGGTCATGGCGTCGACCATTTCGCCGACGACCGTTCCCTTGCCGGGCTTGGTGATCACGATGTTGTGCAGCATGTGATCGGGATTCTCGAAACTGAACGTGTATTTGTGGCCGGCCTTGACGGTGATCTTGGTGGCGTTGAAGGCCATCTTGGAGGGGACGGCCTTGAGGCGGATGCGGTCTTCGGTGACGGTGGCGTTTTCTTTGTCGTAAGCCTCGGTCCAAGCGCTGTGTTGCGCGGCGTCCTTGGCGAAAGTGAGGCCGTCGGGTTGGCCGCCGATCAGGTTGGCGAGATACAGATCAATCGCACCGCCCCGTCGTTTGCCTTTGGCCGCCACGCGGAACTCGATCTTGTTCACGCCGGGTTCGAGGGTGACGTTGAGCTGACCGTTCTTGGTATGCTGGCTGCCGGTGGCGCGTTGGAGAGGGATGTTGTTCAGATCCAGATTCATCGTGGAGTTGCCGCGATAACCGAGCACGAGGTCCTGTTGTGTCTCGCTCTTCACGATAAGCGTGCCGACGGTGCCGGCGTCGTTCTTCAGCCACCCCGTCAGGTTGGCGGCCGGATCGACCTTGAGCACCGGGAACTGGGGTTTGAGGGGAGGTGTGTCGTAGAGCGCGGCAACTTCCGCGACGGTAGCCAACGGGGTGTTCGGCTCGGCATCGGCATTGTCGATGAACTCACGCCAGGACTTGTCAGCGACCTGCAGATGGCTGGCGACGGAGATGACGGCGATGCGGCTGCGAATGTCGTCGCTCTTCGCAAACCGGGTGGCAATGGTCTGGGCCTCCTTGCCGAGGACGGGCGCCCACCAGCGTAATGAGCGGACGGCTGACCGGCGGATATTGGCGTTGTCGGATTCCAACAGTCGCTTGAACAGGTTGGTCTGGGAGTAATCCTTGAAGCGTTCGAAAAGCCAGAGTAGTTCGAGGGCGAGCAGATCGTTCTTCGTTCCGATTTTGGACGTGGCTGATTTGAGGACCTTGTCGGTCGGCTGCTTTTCCAGTTCCAGCCGGGCGAGTTCGCGCACACGCACCTGTGAATGGGTCAGCAGGGAAAAGAGTTTTTCGACCGAAGCCCCGGCAATGATCGGCGGTTTGGCCAGGAATGCGCCTTTGCGGGTGACGCGCCAGATGCGGCCGTTGGCGTAGTCGCGATTGGCGTCGCGGATGGAGTGCTGGGCGTGACCGATGATCGGGTAGTAAAAGTCTGCCACGTAGAGAGCGCCATCGAGTCCAAAGGTCAGGTCGGTCGGGCGAAAGACCTTGTTGGGAGACGACAGGAGGTTCATCGGATCGGCTGACTTCACGTAGGTGCCGCCTTCGATTTTGAGCGGGGTGAAGAGGACGGCGTTCTTCGAGAGCAGGTGGCCGGTCACAAGTCCACCCTGCCAGTCCTTCGCGAAATGCGGACTGGAAACCCAGGTCATGGCGCAGCCTTTGTCATCGCGAAAAGGCATGCCCAGATCGGCGGAACTGGAGGTGCCGACCGGCGTCCAGATGTTGTAGATTTCGCAGTCGATGATCTGGCCGCCGCCGAACATCTGCATCGATTCACCCCAGTGGTTGAAGGAGATTTTCCAGGGATTGGGATGGGTGGTCTGGCGTTCGATGCTGAGCTGGCGCGTGACCGGATCGAGATAGAGCGCGGTGGCATCCTTGGTGCGCAGGGGGCCATAAGGAGTCTCGAACTGGCCGCGATGAAAAAGGCCTTCGCAATAGATCACATGCCCTTGCGGCGTGCGGGCGAGATAACCGCCATGATGGGTGTCGGTATCATCCGCGCCGCGCAGCATCTCTTCGCGCACGTCGGCGATGTCGTCGCCATCGGTGTCGCGCAACCAGACCAGCTGGCGGGCGATGGAGGCGATGATGCCGTCCTTATAGAAGACGAAACCGTCAGGGAGTTTCAGGTTGTCGGCAAAGACGGTTCGCTTGTCGGCCTGTCCGTCGCCATCGGTGTCTTCAAGGATGAGAATCTTGTCATTGGAAAGCTTGCCGGGAACGGGCACTGGATAACTCGCGAAACAGGCGACCCAGAGTCGTCCGCGCGAATCGAAATTGATCTGCAGGGGGTTGATCAGTTCGGGAAAGTCTTCACTGGAAGCAAACGCGTTTACTTCGAATCCATCGGCAACCGTGAAGTCCTTGAGATCATCCGCCGTCGTCTTGATGTTGCCCAATCCCTTGCGGGGTTTCTTTGCCGGCGGTTCGGCCTGCGCCAACGGCAGCTTCGGGAAAGGTCGAGCTTTCCGAAGATCGGCTGTCTGCGCCCAGATCTCCGCATCGAGCAAATTGGCCAGCTGGAGATGATGCGGAATTTCCGAATCGTATTCGAAGGAGCGCGCACGCACACCGTAGTAGTGGATCCCGTTGGCGGGCTTGTAAGCCATGGCGACCTCGTAGGCCTTGCGCGAGACCAGTTGCCGAAGCGACTCAAAGCCCGGTGAGGCGATGTCCACGGCCGACACTTTCCCGGCCGATGCCAAGGCACTCGCAAACACCTTGGCGATCGCCCGGTTGCCCGCGGTGTTCAGGTGCAGGCCGTTGATCGTCAACGCAGCCTTGTTCTCGGCGAAGAGCTCCTTGCTCGGATTGAAAAGGTCGATGTAGGTGATCTGGTTCTTCGCCGCCACGTATTTGATGTTCTGGCAATAGTCCGCGATCACTTCGTTGCGTTGGGCTGCATCGGGAAACCTCCCCGTTTCGACGTCCTCGACCGCAGTCGGCGAAACGAGAATCAACTCTGCCTGGGAATGCCGGTCCTTGATGACCGAGAGATAGATCTCCAAGGCCTTCATGAACTTCTCCGTTCCCAGACTGCCGGCAAAGGCTTCGTTCATGCCAAAACACATCACCACGCGATCGGCGGGCAATTGACCCGCAATGAAGCCAAGATGATCTCCAAACTTTTCCGGCCGAATACGAAAGCCGACCTCGTCTCCCGTGTAAGCCAGTGAACGAATCTGCAACCGCTTCCCCGATTCGGCCGCCTGCAGCAACGCTTCCAAGGTCCCTTCTTCCTGCAGTCTTTCGACCATGCTGTTCCCGTAGAAGATCGTTACCCCGCCGGACTTGTTCTTGGTATCGCGCGACGATGTCCTGCCCGCCTGCGGCTTCCTCGATTTTGTGGCCGGACGTTGTCGCGTCTTCCTCGGTTTGGCACCGAGGGAAATCGTTCGGATCTTCGTCTTAGCAGAAGGCACCTTGAGTCCGGCTGCCCAGAAAATTCCGTTCACCATCACCCGCATCGATTGCGGCTGTGTGAAATCACCGACATGACCCAGCGAA
>JBMYQZ010000470.1:0-4785 GCA_049601855.1 Limisphaerales bacterium
AGTCAACAAGCCGCCACCGATGCGTTGAAGCGCGCCGAGTCGCAACTCTCCCAGGAAGTCGCCAAGCTGGAAGAAGCCCAGCAGGAACTTGCCAAGCTTGACGAACTGGGCAAGAAGGTTGCCGATCTGATCCAGGACCAACAGAAGGTCCAGCTCGACACTGCCAAGGCGGCCAACCTCCCCAAGCCCGATGCGGCCAAGGCCTCGAAGGAAGCCGCGCCCAAGCAGCAACAACTCACCCGCCAGACCGCTGCCGCAACCGAGCAAGCACAGAAGGATGCGCCCAAGGCTGCCCGCGATCTTGAGAAGGCGGAGAACAACATGGCCAAGGCGACTCAGAATCTCGCCAAGGCCGACGCGTCCAAGGCCCGCCAGGATCAATCCGAAGCCCTTGCCAATTTGCAGAATGCCCAACAAGCGATTGAACGCAAGAAGGACGAACTAGAAGCCGCTCTTGGCATGCCGGAGGAATCCAAGCCGGACATGCTGGCCCAAGCTTCCAAGGCCGTGACCGAGGCGCAGCAGGAAGTCAACAAGGCCGTCAATCAGCTGAACAAGCCGGCCAGCCTCCAGGAGTTCTTGAAGGAAGAACAAGCCGCGCTCGCGAAGGCCGTTGCCCGGGCCGCCGAACAGGCGCCGAAAAGCAAGGCATTGGGCGAAGCCAAGGAAGCGACGAACGAAGCCGCCAACGCGCTCGACAAGAATGAACTCAAAGCCGCCATCGACCAGATGTCCATGGCGCAGCAGAAGCTTCAAGCGGCTGCCCAAGAGTCGGCCTCGAATCAGTCGCCGCCTGGCGAACCCAATTCGCAGCCCGCGGGTAAAACCGATCCGAAAGGCCAGCAAGCCAACGCCTCGCAGCCGAGTGAGTCGGGCAAGTCACCATCCAAGGGCGAGGCATCCCAACAACAGGCCAGCGCCAATAAACCTAATCAGTCGAATCCGGCCGATCCGTCCAGCCAGCCACAGTCGGGGCAACCGGCAAACGCTGACCTTCCCAAACTCGCCAAGCAGCAGGGCGACTTGAAAGAAATCGCCGCGGCGCTCGCACAACTTTCCGCCAAGCCGGCCACGACACCGCTGGACAAGGCCAGCGCCATGATCTCTCCGCTTACTTCTGGTGAGATCAGCTCACTCCCGCTCGATGCCCAACTCGCTCTCCGCCAGGCCCAGCGCGCGCTCACCGAAGCCTCCGCCAAAGCCGGCGCCAACCAGGCGGCTCCCGCGCAGCAAAACGCCCAGATGGCTCAGGAGACGCTCAGCCAAGCCGCCTCCGCCTTGGCGCTCGCTCAGAAAGGCCTCGGCAATCAAAGCGAGGAGGCCCAGCAGATGGCTCAAGGTGAAAGCGGCAAGGGCAAGAGTAACCAGGTCGGAAAGGGACAAGCCAAGGGTCCTGGCAAGAACAAGGCGAGCGACGACAGCAAGGAAGGAAAGGGCAATGGCGACAAGGGCAACTTCAACGGCCAAGGTGACAGCAACGGCCGCCTCCGCCAGGTCGCCGATCGCAACACGTTCATTGGACTTCCCTCTCGCGAGCGCAACGCCATCCTCCAATCCATGGGTGAAAAATACCCTGAAGAATTTGGCCCACTCGTCGAGCAATACCTCAAGAACCTCTCCGACGCCTCCAGCAAGAAATAACGTGAGTATGATTCGCCTTTTCGCTTTCGCGATCTGTCTTGGCCTCGTCGTATCCGCCCGCTCGGCCGCGGTGAACCAGGAACTCGTCATCGTCGACAAGAAGACTGAGAAGATCATCGAGGGCTCGCTCAAGTATCTCGCAAGCAAGCAATTGCCCAACGGTTCGTGGAGCGCTTCCGACGATCGCAACAAATACAACACCGCCATGACCGGTTACGTCTTGATGGCCTTTCAAGCCGCCGGTCATCTGCCAGGGGAAGGCGAGTATGGCAAGAATGTCACCGCGGGAATGAACTACCTCCTCGACCTTATTTCCGTCGAAGGACTCTACGGGAGTGGGCGCGACGGCCAGTACATGTATTCGCACGGCATCGCGACGATTGCCTTGGCTGAGCTTTATGGGCAAACCCGTTCTCCAACGATTCGCCGCAAACTTCAAAGGGTCGTTCGGCTCATCGTGAGTGCTCAGGCCGATGCGCCCGGGCATCACGGCGGCTGGCGCTATCGGCCGGTGGCGAAGGATGCGGATATCTCCGTCACAGTTTTGCAACTCGTCGCCATCCGCGCCGCGAAGAATGCCGGGCTCGAAGTCCCGCAACGCACGATCGACGACGCGGTTTCCTACGTGCGGCGTTGCTTCAAGAAAGATGAAGGCGGTTTCTGTTATCAGCCGAATCGCGAAGCCGGATTTGCCCGGACGGCGGCGGCGATCTACTCGCTGCAGGTCTGTGGGGAATACGATGACCCGACAGTGAAGGCCGGTTCCAAGTTCCTCTTTGACACCCAACGTGAAGATCATGAGTGGTTCACGTACGGCAACTTTTACGCCGCGCCGGCCCACTACATGATCGGCGGCAAGACTTGGGAGAAATGGTACACCGACGTGAAAAAGATCCTGGTGGGCCAGGTCGTTGAGGAGAAGGGCAAGGCGTATTGGGAAGCCCGCGGTCGCGGCGGGGTGGGAACGAATTTCACCACGGCGGTCTACACGATGATCCTCGCGATGCCGTATCATTACATCCCGCTTTATCAGCGATGAAGAAACTCACCCTCGCTCTCGCGGCACTGCTGCCGTTCACCAGCCCTGCTGGTTTCATTGTCGATTCCACCGGGGTGATGTCGGAAGGACGGTTCACCTTCACTGCGGACAAAGGATTGGTTTTCGCGCCTCCGGGCGCCGCGGGCACGACGATTCAACCGGGCAATTTTCGGGCCTTGGAATTCAGTGCGGTTGATGCGATCTGGCCGGAGGATTTCCGCAAGAGCGGGAAGGTGGAAGCGGGGCTGCTGGGGACGTATTTTGAGGGGACCAAACTCGCGACGCGCAAGCATGAGCGCGTGGATCGTGATATCGATTTCAACTGGGGTTCCGGAAGCCCCTTCAAGAACTGGTGGAAGGAGGATTTCAGTGTTCGCTGGACGGGCTCCTTCAAGGTCCAGCGGACGGGTGACTATCAGTTCATCACCACATCTGACGACGGCGTCCGGCTGAGCGTCAATGGCAAGCAGTTGATCGACAACTGGACGGATCATTCGGTGATCGAAAACAAGACGAAGGTCCGCTTGGAGAAGGACAGGGAGAATTCCATTCGTATCGAGTATTTCGAGAATTCGGGCGAAGCGATCATGCGGGTCGAGTACATCGATCCGTCCAAGGCTCGTCGGAAGTTGAGCGAATTGCGATTGGCTCCACCCGCCGGTGTTGCCGCGGGCAATCCGGATTTGCCGCAGCTCGTCCGGACCGGTCTCAAGCCGGGTGTCATTCTGCGCGACGGCAGCTATCTTTCGACCCAGATCAAGCAGGCCAACGACACCGCGGTGGTGCTCGGCAAACCGTACGATGGTTTGACCATCTCCACCTTCAACGTGGCCCGCGTGGTGTTCCGCGAGATCCCGCCGGACACAGCAGCTCGCGCCACCGCCCGTCGCCAAGGTGCGCTGTTGGTGGGCGGCGACTTTGTGGATGGCGAATTCAAGTCCTTCGAGCGCGGCATGCTCAAGCTCAGTTCGTTGCTCTTCGGCCTCCAATCGCTCGAGACCAAGTTCGAGACCCATGCCCTCATGTTGCGGGAACCGAAGTTCGACGAGTCCAATTGGCGGGTGCGTGATTGCCGAGGGAACGTCGTGCTCGCAGAGAAGCTGCAGTTCGATGGCGATGAAGTCGTCATCAACAGTCCCGTGCTGAAGGAATTCCGCCTGCCTTTGTCGTCGGTTTATCGCATCGATTCCGGCACGGGCTCGGATCTGTTTCCCGCTGCCTTGGAGTTCGGTCCTGAGTCGGTTCACGCCAACAGCCGCGCCCGCTCCGATGATGAGATTCGCCGCCAAAAGGACTCCGCCCGCAAGAACTCGGCGCGCGAGAAGATGTATCGCCAGCGGGATGCCAGCAAAGAACAGGATCGCATGGCGAAGGAAGACGATGACGCTGCATATGCCTCCAAGAAGACGGAGGAACTCGAGAAGAAAGTAGCCGGTTATCGTGAGCAGTTTGTGAAGGCCGAAAAGGATTGGAAGGCCGCCTCCGCCAAGTACGACGAGCTTTACAAGAAATACAATCAATCCATCGCCGACCAACGCACCAAGTCGCGCGCCTACGACTTGGCGAAGGGCGCCGAGGGTAGGGCGAACAGCAACCAGAAGAATCTCTACAACTCGCTAGGTAGTCTTCGTGGGCAACTGAATCGCAACAATCGCAACCGCAGCGAGGCGCAAACGAAGAAGCTGAAGTCGAGTCTCGCGGATACGGAAAAGAAGTACAACACCGCCAAGGAAGCCTACGCAGCCGCCGGGAAGAAAAGCCGTGATGCAGCCACTGCGAAATCCGACGCCTACCGATTAGCGGGTAAACTTCGCAGCGAATCGTCCCGCGCCAAATCAGAGCGTGATGGCAAATACCGGACGCTAAGTTCCCGCAAGAAATCACTGAGCACCTACGAGTCTCAGTTGCGGACCGCAAGATCTCGGCTCGCCTCCGCCGTCGCCAAGGTTGAATCCCGCAAAGACACTGAGTTGCGGTAGCAGGTAATTTCAAAAGGAAAGGGCCGGTCAAGCGACCGGCCCTTTTCGTTTTCCGGGAGAGTTCTCAGCTGGCTGGAGCCAGACTCGGCTTCTTTTTCGTGGTCTTTGCCGTCGGGGTGGCATCTG
>JBMYQZ010000471.1:0-4772 GCA_049601855.1 Limisphaerales bacterium
CACGATTTCGGCCGTCCGACAGAGGTACCCTGATGCGGAAGTCTGGGTCGTGGTGCGCCGCGGTTGTGAGGGAATCCTCTCCGGCTGCCCGGCCATCGACCGGCTGCTCACCGCTCCCGCGGTCGAGCGCAGCCTGCGATCCCGCTGGGATTGGGTGTTGAATCTGAAGTTGTGTCGGGAACTCCGACGGAAGCCCTTCGATTCGGTTTTCGAACTCAGCGACGGAGACCGGGGACGATGGTTGGGCGCCGTTTGTCGCAGCAAGCACCGCTGCACGAATGGCGGCGGTTGGCCGATTTCACGATTCTGGCGGTTCTTTTTCGACCAGGTCGCCGGCGTCAAACCGCTGGAAGTCCACGCGGTGGAGAAGGACTACAAGACGGTGAAGCAATTCCTGCCTTTGGAAGGGGGAATTCCGAAACTTTCCTTTTCACCGGACCGCACCCAACCGTGGGCGCCGGCAGACGGTATCGATGACTTCGCTTTTCTCCACCCAGCCACCCGCTGGCTTCGCAAACGGTGGCCGGAGGAGCACTGGCTGGAACTCGGGCGCTCGCTGTTGCAGCGCGTATCCCGGCTCGTGGTGAGTTGCGGACCGGATCCGGAGGAGATCGAGGCTACGAGTCGGCTCTGCGAACAACTGGGGCCGAAGGCGATCTTTACCGGCGGCGCGCTGGCCTGGCCGCAACTGGCCGGTCTCCTGCACCGCGCCCGCCTCTTTGTGGGTGTGGATACCGCGGCCATGCATCTGGCGGCTGCCTGCCAATGTCCGACCGCGGCAATTTTTGGTCCCTCCGTTCCTTGGATCTGGCACCCGTGGAGCGTCCGACACCGATTGGTGGCGCCGGCCGACAACGATGCCTATTCCGGTCGCCTCGAGCAGATCGGAGAAATTGAAGCCTTGCGAGTTGCGGATGTTTCGGTGGCACGCGTGTTGGAGGCCTGCGATGAACTGCTGCGAGCCGAGACGACTTCCTCACCGCCGGCCCATCCGCAACCGGAACCGACCGTTTCTTGAGGCGTGAATGTACTCGCCCTGACATTCGGAGACGAGACCTGCGCCAGTTCGCTGTACCGGATCTTCCAATATCGCGAAGAACTGCTCCGCCACGACATCCAGCTGGAAATTGTGACGGCGAACGAATTCGCTGCCTGGGACGGACTGGGCCGCTACGACGTGGTGATACTCCAGAAGCGTCTGTTCGGCGGGGGAATCGTGAAGCGCCTGCGCGCCGGTGCGCGTCGATTGGTCTACGATATCGACGACGCGATCTGGCTTCCCCATGACCGACCCCATCATTGGCTGACGCGTTGGCGTACCGACAGGCGACTCAAAGCCATCGCCAAGGCCGCCGATGTCTGCCTCGCCGCGAACGATTTGCTCCGCCGGAAACTTGCCGAAGTCGGGGGCAACGCCCGTGTCCTCCCCATGTCGTTGGACGACCAGGAATGGATCTACAAGGAAGACATCCCGAAACGCCTTCGCGTCGGCTGGATCGGCTCCCCGCCGAACCTCCCCTATCTCGAAGCGATCGAGACCGAGTTGACCCAGGTGCAAGCCGCGCATCCGGACTTGGAATTCTGCGTCAATTGCGGAGTCGCGCCAAAACTTTCCAACGGACTACGATACACGCATATTCCCTATCGGCCTGGCACCGAGGCCGAGAACGTCAGGAGCTTTGACATCGGACTTCTGCCCCTGCCCGACAACCCCTTCGCTGCCGGCAAGTCGCCGATCAAGGCCTTGCAATATATGGCCTCCGGGGCGGTGCCCATCGCTTCGCCCATCGGTGCCACCTGCGAAATGTTCCGGCCTGGGAAAGAGGGTTTGCATGCGCTCGAGCCCGGTGACTGGTTCCATGCGATATCTCAACTGGCCGAGGATCGCGAATTGCTCGCCGGCATGAAACAGGCCGCGCGCCAACGGTTCCAAGAACACTACTCACTGTCCCGCAACGCAGATCAATTGGCCCGCCTCCTCAAGTCACTCGGGGGCCCGGCGGACGGCAGATCAGAATCATGATTCGTCAACTACTCAGCCACGCGAAAAAAGTGGCGCGCGCCCCCTTTCTGCGTCTCTTGCGCAAAGAAATTGCAATGGAAACGATTCGACGTGGCTGCGACACGCTTGCCGGTGTTCGCAGTGCGATTGAGAACGACTGCCAGATTGCCGGACAAGCCGAGGCACCGATTCTGATCTACCAAGCCGGCAAAGTCGCCTCCACCTCGGTCGCCTTCACGATCAAACACCTGTTGCCCCAAGCCGAAGTCATTCACGTCCACGGGTTGACCGCGGAATTCTGGCGCCGAATGCACTCCTATGGCGATGGCAATCGGGACGGGCGCCCGTTCCTGGACGCCTGCCGAATCATGGAACACGAGGCGCTGCAACTAAGCCTGCGGGTCGACGCCAGCCGGTGCGTCCCGCTCGCGGAACGTGGCTGGAAATGGCGCGTGATTACCATCACCCGCGAACCGATCGCCCAGACCCTCTCGGGCTTGTTCCATCTTTCCGAGTACGTGATCGCTTCGTTGGCGGACAAGCACGGCAACCATTCCAAAGCCCTGAACCGTATTGATGCCGCGTTGCGGGGCCAGATTGAGCAATACCGCAGCGGATCGACGGAAGAGCCCAAGGACTTCATCGAACAGGCCTGCCGAAACAGCTTTGACCACATCGACCAATGGTTTGACTACGAGGTGAAGGATGTCTTCGGCAGCGATCTCTACGCCCGACCCTATGACTTCAATCGCGGGTACGCCCGATTTCAGACCGATCTCGCCGACGTTCTCGTCCTGCGCTTCGAGGACATGTTCCAGCACCTGGACGAGGCCTTGGGAGAGTTCCTGGGATTTCCCTCGGCTGAAGTGAAGGCCTCCCAGCAGACCCGCAACAAGACCGACGCCAAGCCCGCCGGTGAAGCCTTCGCGGAATATCTGCGCACACTGGTGCTGCCCCGAGAGTTTCTCGATACCCGCTATGATTCAAAGTACTCGAGGCATTTTTACACCCCGGAAGAATTGGAGAAATTCAAGACCCGGTGGAGTACTGTGAACGAGAAGAAATAGCCGGCCATTTCCGGCCAATCGGCTTCTCTTGCCCCCACTTCAGTCAGACCCTCGGCCCGCAATCCCCAGCCCGCCAAGGGCGTCCAGCTCATACAGATTTCTGGTGATGTCCGGCGACATGGACACTGACGCCGACTTTGCCGCCGCCATCGGCGCGACCTCATGACACCAAGGTCTTCGGCGACTGATTAACGTCGCGTCGGCGCTGGGAAACCGAACTCTAGGTTTCCCCTAACTTCACCCGTCGACCGCCCCGCGCATTCTCCAGCGTGACCAAACGGTACTCGGACACCAGATGCTCGAACTGCTCGACCAGGGCAATCGGAATCACGGCACCGTTGAGCGTAAGAATCAACTGACGGGACTTGGTCACCTGATTCGAGGCTTCGTAAGCGGCGAGCAGTCGGATAGCGGTGCGCACATGGTTCGGATCCAACTCCAAGGCTCGTTCGAAATTGTAGGCGGCTTTCATGAAGTTCTCGTCCCTCACTGCCACCTGGCCGTAGGCGACAAGGGAATCTCTCGCCAGCGTTCCTGGCAAACGCCACAGGTATCGGATCAGAAAGAACAACCCGATCAGGATCGGTAGCTTGAACAGAAACGGCAACGGTACCCTCACACAGAAAAAGGTGAGATACGCCGCCAGCATCACAGTGAGAACCCGGGCCCAGAACATCCCGGCCGATCCGACGGAATCCGTGGTCTCGTCCTGCATGTACTTTCGGTCGTGAATTCCCATCTCCGATTTGGTGGATTCTAGCAGAAGTCGCAACAACGGTTCAATTCCCCGGCGCGCTTCGTCGTAGCGATGGTGCCGAACAATTCGAGCTGACCGGATTTACGCGTTTTCATTGTCCCCTCTCGTCGATAACATTCGTCCACTCGATGCGGACCTCCGCCACCAACCTCGCTTCCGAGCTTCACGATAAGGAACTCGTTTTCCTCAAGGAGCTGTTGCCTGCGGTATGCAAGGGTGGCGCGGTCCTTAAGGTCGGCATGGCAGACGGAGGGACACTGCGCGAAATGATGGCCTGCTCTGGTCCGATTTCTGGTCGCGTTACCTGCTCTTACGAAGTCTAAAGAAATGCGCTGATGGATGATTTCTTCAAAACCGGCAAGCAAGTCATCCTGGACGAATGTCGCAGTTTGCAGGCCTTTGCCGAAGGACTCGACCAAGACGCCTTCGAGAAGAGTATTCAACTCCTGCTGGAAACCGCCCGTGCCGAACAAAAGATCTTCCTCACCGGCGTCGGCAAATCCCGTCAAATCGGCGACAAGATCTGCGCGACATTGCGTAGCACCGGACTGATCGCACTGGAATTGGATCCCGTGAGTGCACTGCACGGGGACTTGGGAATGGTGCATAAGGACGACGTGGTGATTGCCCTCTCCTACAGCGGAACAACCGAAGAAATTGTGACCTTGATGCAATCGCTGGGATCGATCCAAGCCCGAATCATCGCCGTCACCGGGAATCCCAAATCTCCGATCGCCACCGGTGCCGAAGTCCATCTCAACGTTGACGTCGATCGCGAGGCCTGTCCCTTGAATCTGGCGCCCACCTCCAGTGCCCTGTGCATGCTCGCGTTGGGCGATGCGCTAGCGATGACCCTGATGTCTGCCCGCAAGATTGATCGCGAAGATTTCGCCCGCAATCATCCCGCCGGCGCCCTCGGTCGTGCGCTCACCCTCAAGGCCGAACA
>JBMYQZ010000472.1:0-4762 GCA_049601855.1 Limisphaerales bacterium
TCCATTTCGATATAGTTGTAGGGGAGCATACCCATCAAGGTGAGATGATCGCTCGGGGCGTACATGACCCCGAGCATATGCATCTGCATGACCATCTTCAGCGGGACCACCCCGAACGGACCAGCGGCGGCGGTTTGGGCCACGGTGAGCTGATCGTTGCCATTGCGGTTGCCGTCCATCGCCATGAACATGTAGCGATAAGAGAACATCCATTCGTTCTTCCCGTGATAGTGATCACCCATCACACCGATGGGGGCGTGGCCATCAGGCCGGGAGCCGGTCCAGTCGTGAGCGACAGATGCAAGATTTCCAAGGGCGAGAGCGAAAACGGTCAGAAGCAGATTGTTTTTCATGAGTTGATAAAGAGGAGTCTAAATTGATGGATCGAACAGGTGTCCCAGCGCAGAGCACGAAGGACATGACACGACGAGCTATCGCCGGGTCGAATTTGGGGAAGGACTGATGGATTCAGCCGCGCCGGGGAGGTGGCGCCGTGCTTTCGTAGGTGCGCGGGAGTTCCGGCACGCGTTCGGAGAAGGCGAAGCTCAAGGCTTCTGTCGGATAGACCCGGACAATATTGTTGCCTGAAAACACATCGAGCTTCTTCGTCTTCAGTTTTTCCGGGGCTGTTTCTTGCGTCCCGGCTTCAACGATCTTGCAGATTTCGCATTGATTGCTGGAATCGAAGGTCTTGGCGATGGCCACCTCCAAGGAGTGATCGGCGGCGTAATCGACGAACATCCCGGCCCAGGCGACCGACTGCAGCACCATCCAGTGCAGCCCGATGAAAAGGGCTACCAGCAAGATCAGGATGGATTGCGAGATTCGTTTCAAGCGCCGCGATTCGACCAGAAACGAAGAGGAAGTCAACCAGACGATTGGATAGGTTCGTCTTCAGATGGGCCGTCGTCGTTGGTCAGTTCATTGGCCACCCCAGCCCCGAGCGAGTGATGGGCCGGCGACAGAACCAGTTCTAGCGGCGCTCGCTCAGGCTTCGAAGCGGGCTTTGGCGAGGTAGCTGAGGGTTTTGACGGCGAGTTCGGTGGCAAGGAAGGGCTTGCCAATGAGGTCGCTGCCGCCGCTGAGGCTGGACTTGGCCTTGGCCATGAAGTCGGTGAGACCGGTGACGAAAATGACCGGGGTCGTCTTGTTGGTTTCGGTCTCGCGGATCTTCTTGCAGAGTTCGTAGCCATCCATCTCGGGCATGTCGATATCGAGGAAGATGAGGTTGAACTCTTGTTCAGTGGCAAGCTCAGCAGCGACCATCGGAGCCGCCACGTCCTTGGCTTTCAAGTCCGCTTTCTCCAATCCACGCATTACGGCCTTGCGGGAAAGTGGTTCGTCGTCGACCACCATGATATTGGCGCTGGAAAACTCGACACCCTCGGTTTCGTCGACCTTTTCGAAGAGGACGCCGAGAAAATCCACGGTGCTGACCACGGTGCGAACGGTGGAGTCGTTGATCTTATCGGTATTCTCGGACAACTCCGTGAGCAGGGCTTCAAAGGCGGCCGAGACACGGGCGATGCGGAAACAACCGGCCGTGCCGGCACCGGCGGTGACGGAGTGCATCTTGCGATACATTTCAAACAAGATTGCGCTCCGATCCTCAGCCCAGCGCAGGGAGGTCTGGTCGTTCTCGTTCTTGATGAAGATCTGCAGCTGTTGACGCACGTAGGCCAAGGCACCAGGCAGACTCTCTGAGAAGCCGCGGCGGAGTTCCTGTTGAAACTGATCTTCGGAGGGGGCGACCTCGGCCTTGGTGATCTGGGCGGTGTGCGTGCCGGGAACACGCGGTCGGCGAAGGGTGCGGGGCTTGCGTTTGCTGGGAGCCGAAGTCGCTTCGGTCGCAGCATCCGCCGGTGTCTCGGAAGCAGGTGCCGCCGGTGTCTCAGGCGGAGACAAGGCCTCATTCGTAGCTGGAGCCGGAGTCGATTTCAGGAGATCGGCCAGGGCACCAGGCATCGGAATGGCGCCCGGCGCAGCGGCGGGTGCGACAGGCGCCGCAGGTGCGACAGGCGCCGCAGGTGCGGCAGGAGCCGGGGCCGCCGGCGTGGACAGAGCGGGCACAGGGGCATCGGGTGCTCCACCCGGCGGTTGACCCGGACCGCCAATACCGATGTCCCGTCCTTCCAAAGTGGCGCGTAGAACATCCGCGACCTGTTTCGGTGTGCAGATGGCCTTGGTCAAACACTTGGTCGCACCGGCATCCCAAGCCGATTGCACCAGGCTGCCAAGGTAGGAATTCGTAAATACGACCACTGGCACATCCTTGGTCGCGGCATTGCCGCGGAGGAAATGAATGACATCGACGCCGTTCTTCTTTGGCAATTGCAGATCGAGCAACACAATCGCGGGCGGCGTCTCTCCGGCCGACTTGATGGCAACCTCACCGTCCTCGGCGTAAGTGACTTCGAAGCCCTCCATCTTCAGCTTGCGCTGATAGATGCTGGCAATGATGGCGTCGTCTTCGACGAGTAGCAGTTGGCTCATCCGGCGGCGGCGGGTTGGGGGGCGGCAGGGAGTTGTCGGACGGGCAGGCAAAAGGCCGAGGTGGTACCCTTCCCCAGTTCACTGGTGATGCGGAGAGAGCCGCCGTGAATCTCGGCGAGCATCTTGCAGATGGCGAGTCCGAGACCGGAACCCTGTTGCTCGTGCATCTTGCGATCAAACTGCACATACGCGTCGATGCTCGCGATGTGCTCCGGCTTCATACCGCGGCCCTCGTCCCGGACCTCGATAATCAAAGTGTCGTGTTCCACGCGATTGCTGATGATGACGGGCGTGCCTCGGGACGAGAACTTGAAGGCGTTGCCGCACAACTCCTCGATGACCTTGCTCAACAGGTCTTCGGCAATGCCCGTGCAGCCCTCGGTCAATTCATCACGCAGATCCTCGTCGCGCTTGGCGGCTTCGGCAGCGGCGCGGGCGGCAAGGGTGACCACCGTCTTGACCTTGTCGGTGATCTTGTTGCGCATCGCCTCGGTCTCATTCGGATCCACGCTCACCATCTGCAACTGGGAAAACACCAGAAAGTTCTGAATCAACTTCTGCAGGCGTTGGCCGGACTCGAGGATGTTCTTGCCCATTTCCTTGAGTTCCGCGGTCTTCAAGGTGTCGGCGCAGCTGTAAATGATCTCACCAAATCCGAGAATGCCGACGAGCGGGGTGTTCAACTCGTGCGGAAGCATCAGGCTGATGTTCTCCCGCAATTCGGAAAGTTTCTTCTCGGCCGCCTGTTGGACCGCGTTCTTCTTCTCCAACCGGGCGTTGATGGCGTTCAACAACTCGGGCATGGCGAACGGTTTGGTCAGGAAATCGTCGGCCCCAAGCTCCATGCCCTTGCGCATGTTTGAGTCCATTTCCCCCGTCATGAGGATCATGGGGATGGTGGCCGTCTTGGGATCTTCGCGCAATTGCTTGAGGGCGGTGAGACCGTCCTGCCCGGGCATGTTGATGTCGCTGATGATCAGGTCGGGAAACTCGCTCTGAGCCACCGCGAGCGCACCGGCACCGTCGTCCGCCTCGAGGGCATCATAGCCGCGCAACTTCAGAACCATCTTGATGGTCTGTCGCAGTTGAACGTCGTCATCAACTATCAGAATTTTCGCCATGAATCGTGTTCCCGAACACAGCCGCCCGTGGAAGCTGACCCGAAGCCCCCATCTTTCGCCGCAAACGGCAATCTTTCAAATCCGAATTTCAGGGAACTACGCAGGCGGAGGGCTTCAATTGCTTCCAGTTGCCCATCGAAATCTCACGAGTTTCGCTACCTGGCTTCCCGCCTCAGTCTTTCGAGTTCCTTGAGTTTCTCTTTCTCGATCTTCTTGAAGGTGCCTCGTAGCAGCCAGAATTTCTTCATTCCCTGCACAAAATCGTCGGTGTGCCGGATTGCCTCGGAGACTTCGCCTAGAATGTTGGTATTGCTGTTGACTTGGACATTGAGGTTGGAGGTGATGCCGGCGAGGTTGATGAGGGAAAGCCCGACCTTGTCCATCAGGTCACCCAGGTTGGCGTCCGTGTTCTCGACCGCGAGATTCACGCCGTCCAAGGCCGTGGTGACATTGGTGATCGCGCCTTGAGCCTGGCCGAGGGTCTGGCGAACGGATGCCAGTGTCATGACCGTCTCGACATTGAGGTTCGAAGGCATGAGCCATTGACCGAGACCGCCGTTGGCGTTGGTAAGGTTGGCGGTGATCAGGGCAACGTTGGAACTGGCCGGACGGAATCCGGCGGCAATTCCGTCGATCTCCTCAAGCAGGGATTCGAACTCAACGATGCGGCTGTTCAGATTGGAGACGGCGGTATTCGCCGTGGTGAGGACGAGTTGGAGGTCATTTGTCAGCGAGAGGATACCTGGCATCGCGCTTTCCGCCATGCCCACCAGACTGCTCGCACGTTCGGCCAAGGCGGGATCTTCATGGATGGACATGAAATACGGTTTGGTTTTCTCGGTGTAGGGGATGTACTTCCATTCACCCGTGGCGTGATTAGTGATGATCTCGCTGATGGCATTGTCCTTGATCTTGTGGATGGCCTGCACGGTCGTGCCATCATAGTTGGTCCAACCGCCATGCCAATTGCCCTTGAGAACCTCCAAGGAACGGTTGCCGAGGAAGTTACCGGCGCTGAGCAGAACCTTGGAGTCGGTCCACATGTAACCGATGAATTCGCCCTTGATCTCGAATTCGACGTAGACGTTTTGACCCGCCCCCGGTTGCTCGGCGGTGATCTTCGTGATCTCGCCGACATCGAATCCCAT
>JBMYQZ010000473.1:0-4757 GCA_049601855.1 Limisphaerales bacterium
TAAAACTTCAGGGCCCGTTTCATATCCGCAGCCCAGATGACGTATTTGACGCGTTCAACCTGCATGGGCGCAGACCGTAGGCTCAAAGCCCCCCGGGACAAAATGAAAACGTTGACGGCCACCGCTCATTGCGAAGACTTCGCCCGCAGTGCCGGCACCGGAACCCAACAAAACACGACGACGCCTCTTTGCCTTGGTGGCCGTCAGTGTGTCTCTGCTTGGATCGTATCTGCTGGTCGAGATCGGACTCTGGCTTTTGGCACCGATCGGCTCCCAGGCGATGAATAGCGAATTCACGCAGACCCTGCCCGGTTTGAAGGAAAGGCTTCGTTACACGCGCAACGAAGTGGGTCTGCGATCGATCTCCATGAAATCTCGGCGCAAGCCCGCCGGCACTTACCGCATTCTGTGCCTCGGCGCATCAACCACCGACCAACCCACGCAAAGCACGGAGGACACCTGGTCGGGCGTCTTGGAAACCGGGTTGAAGTCAGACGATCCGAAGCGGCCGATCGAAGTCGCCGCCTTGGGACGCGGTGGTTGGAAGTCCATCGAGCTGCTGCACTGGAGTCGGCACAATCTGAACTCCTGCAAACCCGACATGGTGATCTTCCTGCTCGGCATCAACGACCTCTGCGGCAATGGCGGCCGAGATTATTCCTTCAACAATATTGACGACGCCCTCGCCGAGCGGTTCCCGAGCGATCTTCACATGTTCGCCAGACGCTATTCACAGATTTGGCGACGAGTCACCGCCGCGCGGGATGCCGCCCGCCAGGCCGAAGATTTGAAGACCGGCGACACGGTCGAGTGGCACAGCGAAAACATGAACTTCATCCGGGGCTTTTATCGCAACCAACCCGCCCTGGCTCAGACCAACCGACAACCGGATCCGATCTTGGAATTCACGCAAGCGACCGAAGCCTTGGTGACGATGGCGCGGAATCTCGACATCCCCGTGATCGTGCTGGCGCAACCCGTTCTTTGGCATGCCGACATCACCGACGATCATCGAAAGCTCCTGTGGTTTCTGGTCAATTCCCGTCGCGGTGGTCAACGCCCCGACATGGCGTGGGTGCATGCGGAGATGCTTCGCTACAACGAGGCACAAGCAGAGATCGCCAGACGTCACGGCGCCCACTATCTGGATCTGGAAAAACGCATTCCAAAAGACGCCCGGCATTTCTTTGATGATTGCCATTTCACCGACCAGGGGAATCGCCGCGTGGCAAATGAACTCCTGCCTCTGATCCGTAAACTGATGACCGAACCGTCCCCGTAGACTGGTCGGCTCACGGTCTTGCTCTTAGTTCCCCAGGCGTGGCAAGCGTTCCCCGATGGCGTGTTTCTTCAGTTCGGGGATCAAGGCCTTTGCCATCGCCCGAGCCTTTTTGTCGATGCCGTCCTGGGTCAGGTGACAGATATCCAGGAAGTCATCAGCCTGCGGCCGCATGGTTTCCGCGAACGGAATGTAGAAGAATCCATTCTCCGTTGCTTCCTTTCGAATCAACTCATTGTAGAAACCAATAAACCGCCGATAGTCAGCATACGTGACGTACTCGCTCGTCCACCAATGGCGGATCTCAAAGTCGAGATCACGGTATCTCGTCTCGTCCGGGTCTGGGGAAACGAAGGAACTCACAAAAAGCGGAATCCCCCGAGCGGACAAATCCTGCGCCAATTCCTTCAAGTTCGTGAGCGTGAATCTACGAAGTTCCTCGATGACATATTCGTCCGCGGGCACAAAGGCCCTTCCCAAGGTGTCTTCTATCAATTGCGATCTCAGCAACAGCGCCTTCACGCCACCCATTTCACCCTGCCATTTGGGAATCAATGATACGCAGATGTCGTTCACCGCGTTGTATTCCAACACCAGATCCGGCATCAGCCCCTTGAACAGGTTGGACATCACCATTCCGTAGTCGACCGTTTTCATCGAACTCACCCCACAGTTCACCACCCGCACATCCCAACCGTCTTCGCGCAGGTATTTCTCCAGGAGCGACGGGTAAGTCTCGTCATTGGTCCGGCCGTTGACCGTTGTCGAACCACCGAGACAGGCGATGACGAAATTGTCCGCCGTCGGCACCTTGTCATCGTCTCCCCGGAAGCCCAATGAATTGATACTGGTCTCGCAGATCTCCGTTCCGTTGGTATGAGCGACTTTCGCGCCCGGACGATAGGACTTCCAAGCCGCATCCCACAGTTTCGGATGAAACGCCTCGCAGACCTTGCGTCGATCCATGCCGGCAAACTTCTGCTCCGTGTCCTCCTTGAGCCGCGCCTGATACGCCAAGCGAGACCACATCTCCCCCAGGATCAACATCGCCCCGCCCCACAACAAACAGCAGATCCCCACAAACAAGACCTTGCGGAATCGCGGATCCAATTCGCGAACCCGCCCCGCCGCCGAGGACCGCGCCCGCAGAAAATGAACCGCCGTCCCAATCAACAACGCGCCGAACAACGGCACGATGATCGCAACCAAGGCGGCAAAACGAAACGCCTTGAGGATTTCCGGCCGATCAATCGCCGAATCCAAACCGTCGATGGCCAGTGCCACGAAAAGAATCGGCGCGCCCACCACACCGGCCAACCACAGCACGGAACGGGTGGAATTCCACCAGCCCGCACGACTACCGTTCACTTCATCTTCCGACATACTCAATGCACCCGAACCAATTTCTGGGTGGAACGCACGAACAGATACACCTTCCCGACCCGGTAGCCCGGATAGCTGTAGATGGCCAACGATTCTTCGCAGATATAACTCCAGGCATATTCACCAACCGCGGCCCTTGCTGGCAGCAACACGCGACGGTTGTCAGCCCCCCGCAATTCCACGAGCAGCGTCGGTGAATCCTCTCGCAACCAGTTCTTGAAACTTCCGCTAATCAGCAGGTGTGGAACATAGCTGACTTCAAACTTCGATTCGCTTTCGGCCGTTTCGTCCTTCGCGTTGGCGAGGGCATCTTCGATCTCTTCCGACGTCGCCAGATCCAAAACTCCCACCGCAGCGAATTTGTCCAGCCGATGCATCCGGACCGTACGCAAGGGCGGCGGCCAGGAGGCCGACGGGAGGATGCGCACAAAATGCATGGCATCACGGGCAAATCGCTTCTGCCGCGCATTCCCCCGGATGTCCCGATACAGCTGAACCTGCCCCAAGAGTTGCGCTGCCACCATGAGCATCGCACCCGCAAACAACGATTTAGGCAGGACCGCAAAGCGAATTGCTTGTCCACCGGCACGCTGCTCCCGCCAGATCAGATAAAAGGCAACGTAGGTCGCGAACTGGAATTGCAGCCCGATCATTCCATAATGGGAACTCAAGGCCCGATACATCGTAAACCCGCCGGCGCGCCCGAGCGTAACAAGCCCGGCCATCACCAACTCCACGACCGCGATCGCCAACCACGGTGCCAGTCGTTTCAACAGCGCGGCATCGCGTCGCTCCCGAAGCGCGTAGCGCAACGTCAACACCAACATCACCATCGAAACCGCCCCGTTTCCGATCGCCATCGCGACGGCCGCGGAGTCGTTGTTTAATCCTGGGATTATCGTCGTCACCGAACTCGAAGATGCCCCGAGCAAGCTCAGCAGGAAGCCAATCGCGCGATGCGGATTCTCCAGACACCAGGTCAGCATCAGGACGACTGACTCCTTGTCCCGCTCAAGAAACTCCATGGCGCCGTAGTCTTTCGACGCGCTGAAAATCACCACCAGACACAACGCCGCCCCGCTACACCACAACGCCAAACATCCCCAAGCGGCCTTGCTCAGCGGACGCTTGGGCAGCAACCCGCAAAGCCACAGGTAAAACGGAAACGCCACCCACAAGGCATACCCAGCCGTCAGGGTCAGCGCGGCACCGGCGGAGAACAGGGCCAGGGCTGTGGTCAATCCCAACAGACCCAATCGCGTGTCGGTCATCAGCATCCCCGCTCGCAGAAAAACCGGCAGCAACAACCAACAGGAACCCCAGGCCGAAAAGAACACCGGCCATTGCACCAACGAGAATGAGAACAACGCCGCCAGCGGATAAAACAACCAAGCACAGCCATCGCGGGGCAGAGTCCGGCGCAACAACAGCAGCAAGCCACCACCGACCATCCAGGCGAGCACGTAGTTCAGCAAAAAGCAGAAGGTCAGCTTGCCCGCCGCCAACTTCCACACCGTGTAGAAGAGCAGTTTCGTGCTCGCGTTGACGTGATTGCCCCGCTTGGCGAAAATGAATTTCCAATCGAAATCGGGCTCCAGGTAGGTGAACGCGCCCCAGAGATACGCCCAGTCATCCCAGTAGGGAAAATCCACCGTCCACTGCAGCATGGCATACCCCAACAGAATCGGAGGCAGGGCCACCCCGAGGATCAGGGCCGCCGTTTTGCATCGATTGGGTTGGGCGACGCTGTCCATCGGAGCGGCTACCAATACGTTTGCACCTTCCGAACCGTCAACGCTGGAGTCCGCGAAGCAAAACGCCGCCACACCGAAAACGATGCGGCGGCAGCTTTGAAAGTCCTTCCCGCTATTTCTCCACCCGAGTGAGTTTGCACGGCGTCATTTGCTGGGCCTTGCCGCCAGCAACCGTCTGGCAATGCGTCGTGATGGTATTCTTGTTGTTGAACACAATCTTCAGCGCGTGCATGTGAAACTCCTTTGCCACGTCAATACCGCAGGCATCGTCGAAATCGAATTCGATCGATTTCTTGTCCGATTTCTTCAGCGCCATCATCGGACGATTGCCGGCCATGCAG
>JBMYQZ010000474.1:0-4722 GCA_049601855.1 Limisphaerales bacterium
GGACTCCTCTCCGCCAGCGCTTACCAAAGCCAGATTGGCGGCTGACGATGTCCGGCGTTCAACGTTTCTCAGCCGTTTTCGCCATCGCCTTGGCGATTTCCGTGACGGCAAAACCGAACGTCCTCTTCATCGCGGTCGACGATCTGCGTCCCGAAATTTTCAGCTATGGGCGTAAGCACATGCTCACGCCCAACATCGACCGCCTCGCGGCCGGCGGCACCTTATTCGAGCGCTCATATTGCATGGTGCCGACCTGTGGGGCTTCCCGAGCGAGCCTGATGACCGGTATTCGACCCGCCGCCGGTCGATTCACATCGTATCAAACCCGTGCGGACAAGGACGCTCCGGGCATCACCACCCTCAACACCCACTTTCAGAACAACGGCTACCACACCGTCAGCCTCGGCAAGGTCTTCCACACCCCCGCTGATAACGAACACGGCTGGAGCGAAAAGCCTTGGCGCCCCAACGCTCCCGCCTACGCCAATCCTGAAAGCACGGCCAATCCTCGCACTCGAAAAAACAAGGGCTCGCGCGGACTTCCTTACGAGAAAGGAAATGCCGACGACGACTTCTATGACGACGGACAGACAGCCGCCGAGGCCGTTTCACAATTGAAGAAACTCTCCAAGCGCGAGCAACCGTTCTTCCTCGCTGTCGGTTTCAAGAAGCCGCATCTCCCGTTTGTTGCCCCTGCGCATCATTGGGACAAATACCCGGCGAAGGACATTTCACTTCCCGAGAACTATCATCCGCCAAAGAACGCACCCGCCGAAGCGATCCACACCTCGGGTGAACTCCGTTCCTACGCGGAAGTCCCACTAAAGGGCCCGGTCTCAGACGAAATGGCCCACCAACTCATCCGCGGCTACTACGCCTGCGTGAGCTACACGGATCGTCACGTGGGCAAATTGCTCGATACCCTCGACGATCTGAAACTGACCGACGACACCATCATCGTGCTCTGGGGCGATCACGGCTGGAACCTCGGCGAACACACTCTTTGGTGCAAACATTGCTGCTTCGAAACCTCCATGCGCGCCCCCTTGATCATTCGCGCTCCGACGCTCAAGGGAGCCGAAAAGAAATCTCGGACCCACGCCCTCACCGAGTTCATCGATATCTATCCCACGCTTTGTGACCTCGCCGGACTTGCGAAACCGAAGCACCTTCAAGGCAAGAGCGCTGTTCCCGTTTTGCTGGATTCCAAAGCCCGCGTTAAGACCGCCGCGATTGGGCGCTTCGGTCGCGGTGACACCATCCGAACTTTTCGCTATCGCTTCACCCTCTATCACGATCGCAAGGGCAAACCCGTCGCCCGCATGCTCTACGACCACCAGAACGATCCTGATGAAAACGTGAACATTGCCGAAGAGCCCAAGAACGCTCCACTGGTGAAAAACTTGACCGCGCGCCTGAGAAGGGAACGGGGCAAACCCGGTCTCCTCGAACCGGCGCAGTCTCAACCGGCGGCGACCAAGTGACACGCTGCGCGACGACCGTCGCCCAGTTCACGCATCAACGGCACTTCCGTTCGACACCGATCCTCAGCCACTGGACAGCGCGGGTGAAACGGACATCCGCTTGGCGGATCAATCGGTGAGGGTACTTCTCCGGAAAGGATGATCCGCTTCCGCTTGGTTTCGGAATCAAAATCCGGACTGGCCGAGATCAATGCCTGCGTATACGGATGCTGTGGGTCGTTCACCACCGATTCCGCCTCTCCTTCCTCGACGACGCGCCCGAGGTACATCACCACGATCCGCTCGCTGATGTGCTCCACCACGTCCAAATCGTGAGCGATGAACAGGTAAGCCAATCCGTGCTCCTGTTGCAGATCTTGCAGCAGATTGATGATCTGCGCCTGCACGGACACGTCGAGAGCGCTCACCGGCTCGTCGCAGACAATCAACTTCGGTTTCAACGCCAGTGCCCGGGCAATGCCAATCCGCTGCCTTTGACCGCCACTGAACTCATGCGGGTATCGCTGCGCATGCGACGGGTCGAGCCCAACATCGCGCAGCAAATCAGCCACCAGCTCGTCTTTTTCCGCTCGCGACGCAGCCAAGCGATGAATCTCAATTGGCTCCCCGATGATCTGCCCCACCGTCATCCGCGGATTCAACGACCCAAAAGGATCCTGAAAGATCATCTGAAACTCCTGCCGCTGCCGACGCAGTTTCGCCCCGTTCAAGGTCGCGACATCTGTGCCATCAAACTCGATCTTGCCCGCCGTGGGTTCCAGCAGGCGAACAATCGCCCGCCCCAAGGTCGATTTGCCGCAGCCACTTTCCCCGACCAGGCCGACCGTCTGCCCCGCGTTTACGGTCAATGAAACGTCGTCCACCGCCTTCACGAAATGCTGCGTGCGACCGAGCATGCCCTGCTTCACCGGAAAATGGACCTTCAGTCCCTCGACCTCCAAAAGACTCATGAGCCCGCCTCTCGTTCCCAGTACGGACAACGCGCCCAATGTTCCTTACCGACCGAGATCAACTCCGGCTGCTTCATCGAGCAATCCTCCTGCACCTGCTGACAACGCGGATGAAACCGGCAACCAGTTGGGAAGTTCCCAATGTTGGGCACGTTCCCGGGAATCGCCTGCAAACGCTCGCGTCCCTTGGCCAGCTTGGGAATCGAATTGATCAGCGCCTGCGTATAAGGATGCCGCGGATGCTTCAACAGCTCCCGCACCGAAGCCGTCTCCACGATTTGCCCCGCATACATGACCGCGATTCGATCAGCGATATCGCCCACGATCCCGAGATTGTGGGTGATCAGCAGAATGCTCATCTTCAGGCGCTCTTTCAGATCCCGCAGCAAATCGAGAATCTGCGCCTGGATCGTGACATCCAAGGCCGTCGTCGGTTCGTCGGCAATGAGCAACCTTGGCTCACTCGCCAGTGCCATGGCGATCATGATCCGCTGTTGCATGCCCCCGGACATCTCGTGCGGATAACTGTCGATCCTCACCTCGGGAGCCGGGATTCCCACCAGACTCATCAAGCGAATCACCTCCTCACGCGTCGCCTGGTCCGGACGATGCAGCTTGAGCGACTCCATGATCTGCGTGCCCACGCGGAAAACCGGATTCAAGGCCGCACTGGGTTCTTGGAAAATGTAACTGACAACGCCACCTCGAATGGACCGCAAGTCCTTCTTCCCCATCGCCAACACATCGCGTCCGTCCAGCAGTATTTGCCCTGACGGGTAGCGCGCCGCGGTCACCAAGCGCGCAATGGAGGACGCGGTAACGCTCTTTCCACTGCCACTCTCACCCACCAGACAAAGCGTTTCCCCCTCCTCAATTCGCAACGACACACCATCCACCGCCCGGACCGCATCGCTTCCGGAACCAAACTCCAATTGCAGATCATTGATTTCCAGCAACGACATCTCAACCAAGGTTCAATTGTCCGACCACCGCCGAACAACTGCCGGTAGCCGATCAGTATCAGGGAGAAAACGCAAACCCATCCTTAGTTGAAACAAGCCACTTACCAAGAAAGGTGCTCACGAACCGGAATTCTTGAGCCGTTCGATTTCGCGCAGGGCTTGTACGAGACGTAATTGCGTATTCAGGCGCGCCCGGAGGATGGGGAACATGACGGGTTTGGTGATGTCGTCGTTGGCACCTTTTTCGAAAGCCTCGGTCATGGTGTCGACCTGATCCTGAGCGGTGGCCATGATCACCGGAAGTTCGTCGTCCGTGTAATTCTCGCGGAGCTTCGCCAAGGTTTCCATGCCGCTGAGACCAGGCATGAGGACGTCGAGGATCATCACGTCAAATTCTTTGATCCCCAAGAACTCGAGTGCCTCCTCGCCGCTGGTGGCCTCGGTGACATCATGGCCTTCATTCGCCAGCTGACGGGAGGTGAGCATCCGGGCCACTTTTCCGTCATCAACGACGAGGATTCGACTGGGTTTGACTTCCATGATTTCGCTTCATTTGGCGTTATTGCCCCAACGTTCGTTTACGGCAACTCGCAAGACCTCAATCTCATGCTTGAGCTGCTCAAACAGTTCGGAGGCGGCACGAAGGTTGCCAGACTTGCCGGTTAATTCCAACTCAAACGCCGCCGCTCGGGCCCGGTTGGCACCAAACATCGCGGAGGAGGATTTCAGCGTGTGCGCGGAGCGTTCGACCAGCTCGGCATCTTGGGCGGCAATTCCGGAGGCAAGCCTGCCGATCATGTCATCGCATTCTTCGAAGAAGATCCCGACCAATTCCTGGAGTATGTCTTCCTGCCCTTCGACGTGCTGCAGGGCGATGTCCGGATCGATGACGGGTTCCTCCCGCGCATAGGTTACTTCACGGGGTACAGGGGCATCTTCGAGTTCCACATCGACGGAAGCGGTTGTGTCGGAGAGCTTCTTTCGCTTCGCATTGGCAGAAAGGTCCATGGTGCCACCGGATTGTTCCACCACCAGAAACAGGTCATGGGCGCGAATGGGTTTGGCGAGATATCCGTCCATCCCAGCCTCGAGACAGCGCTCGCGGTCACCCTTCATCGCATTGGCGGTGAGGGCGATGATGGGAATGTGCGAGTCAGAGGCGAGCTCTTGTTCACGAATCGCGGCCGTCGCGTCGAATCCATCCATGAACGGCATGTGAATGTCCATGAGGATCAGATCGTAGTCTTCTTGCGCATAAGCATCCACCGCCACCTTCCCGTTCTCCGCCACGGTGACATGGTGTCCGCGCTGGCTCAACAAATCGGT
>JBMYQZ010000475.1:0-4708 GCA_049601855.1 Limisphaerales bacterium
ACTTTTCTTCTGGCTGGTTCGGCGCCAAGAGAAGCGGCCCTTCTTGCCGCGAATTGAATCGTTCGATGAACCGACTCCTTAACATCCTTTTACTGGCACTGTTGTGCGGATGCCAGACGCCGCAAATGCCGGTTATCGACTTGGAAGAGACCGGGTGGAAAGAAAAAACAGGACAAGCGCTGTGGTATCGCCCGGGGGCGCCGCGCATGGCGGTAGATATTCACTTCGCTAAACGTGAAGGGGGATCCTGGTTGCAGTTGTCGAAAGGCGGGCTGCCGATGGCCACGGTAACACTGACGCCGAATGGTTGGGAACTGGATGGTTCGTTGTTCGGTCGAAAGGTGGGCGCCCGCGGCAAGCCACCGTCGCGAGCTGGGCCAGCACAACTTGCGCTGACACTAGGAGGGCAGCCGGTTGGCCGAGGATGGAAGACGCAAACCTCGGCGGACGGATTAATCTTGGAGAGCACGAAGTCCGGCGAACGTTGGAAGGTTTATCTGGACGAATGAAGCGCTTCGGTTGGCTTCTCATGTTGCTCTTCTGGCTGGGGCTTGGTTTCGCCCAGCTTGGCTTCCAGACCGATCCTCTGGACTTGTTGCCCGGGGACCTGGATGCCGTAAGGGGCTTGAAATGGCAGCAGGAGCGGCTGATCAATCCGGACGAAACACTGATCACCATTTCATCGCCGGCCGAGGAAGCGGCTGCGGCGGCGGAATCGCTGGCCGTGTACCTGCGGTCGCAGCCCGAAGTCGGGGATTCTTCCTGGCAAAGGAATCTGACGAACAGCGCAGCCTTCGTGTCTGACTTGACGGCTTATCTCTGGCTACACGGTGATCCCCAAGAGTTCGCTGCGTTGATGGATCGCTTTGAGCCAGGAGCCTTGAAGGATCAATTGCAAACGGTGACGGAACGATTGGCTGTCACGTTCTCACCAGAAGAAATCGCCCGGCTGAGTTTCGATCCGTGCGGTTTGCTGGAGATGTCATCAGCCAAGCGCTTCTTTTCCGCTCAATCAATGGATCCATTTCGATCCGCAGACGGGACCTTTCGCATCGTTCGCGTGAATCCAAAGGACTCGCTGCCGGATCATTGGGCCTGCATTGGTTGGATCAAGCACGTGCGCGGACACCTGGTGAATTGGAGGGAGGAGAACCCGGAACACGCCGCAGCGATCGGCGCGATAACGGGACGGCCAAGTTTTGTAGCGGAATCAGCTTCGTCGATGGAGCGGGACATGGAACGGGCAATTCCGATGACGGCGTTCCTGGTGGGAATGCTTTTTTGGTTGGCGCACCGGCGTTGGCGGCCGGTGGCGGTCCTGGTCTTGTTGCTGACCGGAGTGTTGGTGCTCACGGTGGCGGCCGGTGGGTTGATATTCGGAACGTTGCACGCGATCAGCCTCGGCTTTGCTGCGATCCTACTGGGGGTTTGTGCGGACTACGCACTTGTCTTGTATGGTGAGTACCGGGCAAGCGGTGATCAGGCTCTCGCTGGCCGGGCCGCAAATCACGGCATCAAGTGGTCGGCGATCACAACAGCGGTGGCATTCGCCGCGCTGGTGTTGGGAGGATTGCCGGGTTTGGGACAACTGGGTCTGTTGGTGGCGGTGGGTGTATTGATCGGGGCGGAAGTTTTTGTTCGCGTGTTCCTGCGAAGAGTTGGACCGATGGAACAAAGCGAAAGCACGGCCACGGCATTTTCGTCGACGGCGTTTCGGATGGCGCTCGGTTGCTTGCTGTTCGGAGTTCTGGCGGTGCTTGCGGGGCGGGGTGCTCCCGGTTTTACCACCGATGGCAGGGCACTACAGTCGCCCGACAGCGAAGCCATGGCGGGGGTGAGCGAGATCAGTAAACGGATGGTGGGGAATGCCGATGGTTGGCTGGTGTTTGTTTCGGCTGATGACGGGGATGATTTGATACACCGGCGACTAGAGCGACTAGAAGAGAAGTTGGATGAATTGAAGGAATCGGGATCGATCGATGGGTATCTGTTGCCCAGTGAAATCGTGCCCCATTTCGGTCATCTATCTCAGAACATGGAGGCGATGAAGGAGTTTCTGGCTCGTACGAATGAAATCGAGCGGGTCGTGGCGGATGCTGGATTCGGCGAAGAAGCACTGGGTTTGCAGCGCGATGTGTTTGGTCGTTGGGGTAGTCGCCAATCGATGCTGGCGAGCGAAGAGGGCAGAGGAATCCAGAGGCAAGCGACTTGGGTTGACGGCCGAGGGCGGATTGTAGCCGGTTGGCTAGATCCGGCCGATGGTGCGCACGGCCTCGCGGCGGGATTATCATCCTTGGACGGGGTGATGGTCGCTTCGTGGGGCTTGCTGGGTGAATCGATCTGGGCACGGGTGACAGAGAGAATGCATTTGTTGCTCTGTGTCTTGTGTCCGCTTGTTCTGGTGTCACTCTACTTCGCCTTGGGCCGTCTGTTCTCGGTCTTGATGTGCGTCACGGCATTGGCTCTGGGGATTGGGATACTGCTCTCTGTGATGACGCTGTCGGGATGGCAATGGAACATCATCAACGTGGCGGCGTTGCCCGTGCTGCTGGGGCTGGGGGTAGATTTCAGCATTCATCTGTTGCTCTCGCGTCGACGTCATGAAGGTTTGTTGGGCCGGACTTGGGAATCCACTGGAAAAGCGATCCTTCTATGCGCCGCGACTTCGGTTGCTGCTTTCGGTTCACTGGCGCTCGCCAGCAATCCCGTGCTCGCGGAATTTGGCCGGGTTTGTTTCGTTGGTGTGATTGCCATGTGGTTGGCGGCCAATCTCGTGGTGTTCTCCGGAATCGGTTCGGATGAACCACAGTCGATCAGTGGGCCGTCGGGATCTTACGGAGCATCGGCGTGGCGCTTGGGCCTGTTGGTGATCCGATGTGTCCCGCGCTGGTTGGCCAACTTGGTGGCTCGTATCTTGACCGGCGCTTACGCGAACTTGAAACCGGACCGGCTGGCGGTGGTGACCAAGAATTTGGAGGCCATTCCGGGTGCCAGGGCGCGGAATCTATTTCGAAACTTTGGGAGCAAACTCGTGGATTTGTGGCGCTTCGAGGCGGGATCCGATATGAGTAATCGATTCTCTGAGTGGCGTGGTTGGGAACACATTGAGAGTGCTCAGCAAGAGGGAGAAGGAATTCTATTGGTGACCGTGCACCTGGGGAATTGGGAGTTGGGGAGTGCGGCGATCAAGGGCAAGGGGATGGACCTCGTTGTCCTGTCGAACCCGGAGCCGGATCCGCGGTTGACGGAAATGCGGGAGGCGGCGCGCAAGCGGATGGGGACCGAAACCATCATCGTGGGTGAGGACCCGTTTGCGTTTGTCGAGGTGATCAAGCGTTTGCGCGAAGGCGCTGCGGTGGCCTTGCTGCTCGATCGTCCGGCTGGGGCGACGGCGACCACGGTGGAACTGTTTGGCCGTCCGTTCAACGCCAGTATTGGTCCGGCAGAATTGGCGCGCGCCAGCGGGGCGGCTTTGTTGCCGGTGGTCATTGTGGAGGAATCGGGTTACTACTCGGCGCAGGTGCTCGACCGGATTGGATACGATCGAGCCAAACTTCGCGATCCCACTGAGCGGGTGGAGCTGACTCAACAGTTGCTGCGTGCATTCGAACCGGTGCTTCAGCAGTATCCCGAGCAATGGTATCACTTCGTTCCCATCTGGCCGGAGTCCTGATCTGGTTGGCCGTGGCCGACCCGGTCATGGCGCTGGATACGAACTCCGTCATCGATGCCATCATCGCGCATCAGTCGGTGACGAAAAGCTGGCACGCGAAGTTCGTGCAGATCCGCAAGCTACCCTCGTTGAAGAAGGCTCTCAAGACGCCGGGCAAGGTGTGGTTTCAGGGCAGTGGCGAATTCCGCTGGGAACTGGGTGACCCGGCGCGGTCGGTGGCGATTCGTTCCGGTGAACAAATTACGATTCTTTCCCCTCGATTGAGGCTCGCCGAAGTATATCCGCTGGGAACTGATACGGCGGGGCCATGGCGCGATGCCCTGGCATTGCTGGAGGTAGGGTTTCCTCGCAGTCGCGAAAGTCTGGAAGACAAGTTTATCCTGTCGCAGGTCGAAAAGATCGACCGCGGACATGCCGTGGTGCTGTTGCCACGCAAGAAGTCCGCCCGGCAGTTTCTCACGTACATTCGGATGGAGTTCGACGCGGCTCATGGATTGCGCGCCACGGAGATGGCGTTTTCCCATGGGGCAAGAATCCGGACTGAGTTCTCGCTGGTGAAACAGAACCCGTCTTTGGACAATGCTCTGTTCGATTCCACTGTTCCCGAGGGATACGAAGTGTCGCGACCGCTGCCCGTTCGTTGAGCCATGAATGAACTTGAAGAAGCGTTGTCCCGGTTGCCGCACGGTTCGGAGTTTCGTTTTGTGGATCGGTTGCTGGAGTTGGATCCCGGGAAGAGCGGGGTGGGCGAGTTGAAGCTTCGCGGGGATGAAGCATGGTTGCCGGGGCATTTTCCGGGAGAACCGATGATACCGGGAGTGTTGATGATCGAGGCGGCCGCACAGCTCGCCGGCATTGTGGCGCAATGCGATCCCGAGCTTGGCGCGTTGCCACGCCTGCGTCTCGCCGCCGTGAACCGGGCGAAGATTCTTGGCGCGATCAGACCTGGAGAGACTGCCGTTTTGCGGGCGCAGGTTGAAGGTCGTCTCGAGGGCTTGATTCAAGCGCGGGCGACCGCTGAACTGGATGGGCGGG
>JBMYQZ010000476.1:0-4707 GCA_049601855.1 Limisphaerales bacterium
ACACAATTTCGTCAATGCGCGATCACCGGGAAGTCTTCCCGAAAACGATCCCGATCCGTCATGATCGTGCGAATGTAATCCTTCGTCCCCGGATAACTCATCACCTCAAGAAAAGCCGCGCTGTTCGTCTCTGCAGCACCTTTCAACCACTCCCGCACTTTCGTCCTGCCCGCGTTGTAATCCGCCAGGGCAAAAGGCACCGGATCATCCGTGTGGGTATAACGCTTCAACATCTTCGACAAGTACCACGTCCCCGCCAACACGTTGCTGCCGGGATGAATGATATTCTCGTGCGTGAAGTCCGGGATCTTTTCCGCCCTCGCCCATTCCTGCGCCGCCAGGTCACGGATCTGCATGAGACCGATCTCACCAGCACCGCCGCGGGCGTCCTCCTTGAAGCGGCTTTCGCGCCACACCAACGCCTTCACCAAGGCCGGATCGACGTCGTACTTTACCGCCGCCGTCTTGATGTGATGATCGTAGCGATGATCACGCTGCCACCTGAGATACACCGCCAGGCCAATCACGTCGGCGATCAGCACGACGACAACAATGGCATACCAGCGGCGACGGTTCATTCCGAAGTCTGAATCGGTTTCCAAGTCGCGTCGAGTCCCGCTTGAACACGGCGTTTTCTGCATGGCTGTATCGGTGTAAAGGACGGAGCCAGGCCATGAACCGTTTCATTCTTCTCACGATGCTCAAGGCGCGTGGAGTCGGAATAGTTCGACGCTCTACTTACCGGACGCTAAAACACTGACTCCTTGAACAAAGCAATCCAAATCCTGTTTGAGCTGGTGGTTGTCGGTCTCAGCGCGCTCGTCGGTCTCGCCATGGTGATCGGATATACGCCCGGCAATCCACCCTTGCTCAGCGCCATCGTCTTCCTGACCCAGGGCCTGGTTGCCGGGTTCGTGATCAACACCTTGACCAATCTTATTTCCCAGCCGCTGCACGCTCGTTTTCTGGAGACTTGGCTCAAGCAGAAAGGCCAACTGCCCTTGTCCCTCGAGGAAATGCGCGGCGAAATCTACGCCAGTGGCAATCGCGAGATCGGCGGACGGATCACCTACGATCGCGCGATGAGCCGCATTGGCGGCGGCATTGGCGTTGCCAGCGCACTCTTGGCGATCTTGGCCTTGTTCAACGGCAAGATCGGGTTGTTCTTGGGTTTCGGTTTATTGAGCGGGCTTGCTGCCTTCGCAGTGTACTCCCGCGTCATCAAGCTGGCAGAAATCACCCGACATACCTGGGAGGCGCTCAATCGCCAACGACCTGAGACCAAACACGAAGTCTCTTCCGTTCACCCATCCCTCGCCCGACTGGAGGACGGTGTGTCCGTGCGGGCGCTGATCTTCGCCGGCGGCACCGCCTTTCGAAACTGCAATATCGCCCTCGCCCGACGCGGCCATCGCGTCACGCGAATCGTTCCGTCGTGGGACAACGGTGGCAGCTCCCGCATGTTGCGCGACGAATTCAAGGTTCTCTCCATTGGTGACATTCGCCACGCCCTGATGACGATGGCACATGGCGAGAACATCTCCAACGAAGTGATCCGTCTCTTCAATTGCCGCCTTTCCGAAGACGGTGATGCCGACGAGCTGTGCAACGAGATGGAGTCCTTCCTCCAGCAGAACCACCCGCGCATGGCGAAGGTCCCCGGCGACCTGCGCAACGTCATCCTGAAATACCTCGAAACCTTCTGGCACAAACGCCCCGCCTCCCTCGATCTGAAGAACGGCAGTATCGGCAACTACGTCATGCTGGGCGCCTACCTCTCCCACGGCAATGACATGAACACCGCCATCTACGTCTTCCGCCAACTCTGCGGCATCAACGGCAACGTCTGGCCCATCACCCTTGAAAACGACCTCCAACTTGGCGCCCATCTGGCCGATGGCCAACACGTCGTTGGGGAAGAAAACGTCACCGCCGTCGCCCGCCCGGACATTCCGCACCGAATCGAAAAACCCTACCTCATTCGCGGAACCGACGACCAACCAATCGTCGCCGACGCCAACCCCCTGGTCCTCAGCACGTTCAGCAATGTCGACGCCATCATCTTCGGTCCCGGCAGCTTCTTCTCCAGCGTCCTCCCGCATCTGATGGTCAAGGGAGTCGTCGACGAACTCGCCAAGGCCACCACGCCCAAGATGTTCATGGGCAACATGCTCGAAGGGAACGAATGCTTCGGCTGGTCCGTTTCCGAATTGGTCGGGCTCTTCCTCGCGACCTGCCATCAGTTTGCCTCCGAGAAACGCGACGACAGCCAATACCTCACCCACATCCTGGCCCACGACAGCTCCACTCATCGCCGCAACGTCCGGGGCGATCGCTATCTCGAAGTCGGCAACCTCGACAACTTCCGCGAGTCCGGCATCGAAATCTGCATCGGCGACATGGAAGACCCTTGGAAGCGCGGTGCCCACGACGCGAACATCCTCGCCCAACACATCATCGACGCCGCCCGCTAACGCTTCATCACTCCGCGATAAGTCAGCGGCTCCTCCGATCTCCCTCCGCCCAGCAGGATTCCAAAAACGATCGAGATTCCGAACCCGATCGGCCAGAACCAGACCGAAAACCATTCCGATTTGGCATACATCAGGAAGATCGTGATCCCAGCCCCGGCCAGGGCTCCGACGAAGACACCCCGTGTCCCCGCTCGGGGCACAAAGAACGCCAGGATAAACACCGCCAGCAACGGACCACCAAACCCGGCCGTCATCTTCTTCCCGATCGCAAACACGTCACCCAGATTCCCGACGAAACACGCCAGTCCCACCGAGATTCCACCAATCAACATTACCAACATCCGGATCAGAAAAACATCACGCCGGTCATCCTCCGGTTTCAGGTGCGGAAATAATCGATCGCGAAAATCCACCACCAAGGCAGTGGTCACCGAGTGAATTCCCGAGTCGATGCTCGACATGATCGCCGCCATCAAGGCCGCGAGAAACAACCCGATCATTCCCGGAGGAAAATGTAGCTTTACGAACTGCGGCATTGCGTTGTCCGACAAATTGTCCGCCCGCACCTGATCAGGAATGCTTGCCCCGGCCTCAACGGACTTCAGCAGAGTTTCAAGTTCCTGAGGGTGCTGATCGAAATGCCCATACAATCCGATTCCGATCATCAACAAACCCGGAATCACGATCCACATTCCCAACAGATTGATCCACGCCCCACGTTGCGCGGTCTTCTCCGAAGACGCCGCAATGTATCGTTGCACGGCGACTTGATCCGCCCCGAACGCCGACAAGGCCTCCAGGAACACCCCGATCAAGATCGCCCAACTGCCATACTTCAAGGTCATCGACAACTCAAAGTCGATCCACACTCCATCCCTGTCGCTGAAGTAGTGGGTCGCCATCTCACCCGGCCCCAACCCGCTCTTCATCACGAGCAGCACCAGCGCAATTCCGATCGTCAAGGCAAACACGAAGAACTGGATCACATCCGTCCACATCACCGCCCGCAATCCACCAATGATCGTGTAAGCAATCGCCACCACGCCGAGTAGAATGATCACCGCCACCTGCGGCACTCCCGCCACGGTTGCCACGACCAACGACGCTGCGTAAGTCGCCGAAGCCATCCACGCGATGCGAAGCAGAATGAACAACCCACTTGCCAGGCAACGCACCGAAACATGAAACCGTTTCTCCAGATAGTGATACGCCGTTTCACACTCCAAGCGGCGGAACATCGGAATAAACACGTACACGATCAGCGGGGTCATCAAAGTGAACGTCACCAGCGACAAACCGATCAACACGGTCCCGCCAAACGCCGCCGAAGGATAGAAGACGAAACTGTTCGAGGAGAACAAGGTCGCCATCACGCTCAGCCCCACCGCCAGCCATCCCATCGATCCTCCCGCCGCAAAGAACTCCTTCCGCGATTGCTTGCGTCCAAACCAAAAACCCAACCCAAGGGTCATTCCCAAGTAGGCAATGATGACGGCATAATCAAGCTCGTGCATCCCAATGGCGTATCCGCAATCACAACCGCTTGCAACTCGGAGCATTTGGATCCGGACCGCGACTTGTCCTTCCGGCATCCTGCCGTGAGCATGAAAGCAGGGCTCGTGTGGATGGTTTCGAACTCCTTGGAGGGAATTCCATCCGTTTGGTCCGATCGAATCGTCTTGAGACTCCCGGCAAGATGCCGGAAGGACTGGGCCACGGTCCGCACCGAATCCTTTACATCAGATTCACGGGATCGATGTCGATCGTCAGCCGTATATCATCCGGCATTCCAAACTTCTCCATGACCTTCGCCAATTCGCGACTCAACAGGCTCATCTGCCCTGCCCGCGCCATGATCTGGTAGCGATAAAACGTCTCCGCCCGCATCAATGGCGCCGGTGCCGGTCCGGCCAACACCATGTCCTTGAACTGGGGCTGCAGCTTCTCCAACTCCTTCAGCAAATGCTCCGCCGTGAACTCCACCTTCTCTTCATTGCGCCCACGCAAGGTCAGCAGGCAGACGCGGGATACCGGCGGATATCGCAATTGTTCCCGGAAGTCGATTTCCTGGTCGTAAAACCCCTCGAAGTCATGTCGCCGCGCATACTGAATCGCCGGATGAAACGGCGTAAACGACTGGACGTACACCTCACCTTCCACATCCCCTCGACCCGCACGTCCCGCCACCTGCGTCAGCAATTGAAACGTCCGTTCACCCGCCCGGAAGTCCGGT
>JBMYQZ010000477.1:0-4706 GCA_049601855.1 Limisphaerales bacterium
GCAATCACCAGCAAGTGGACTCCCGTCCGCGTAGCTGAGCGAGGTCGAAGCCCGTCCACGGCTTCGGGTAAACCATCGAAAAATGAATTCCGTAATGAGTCCGCCAGGACTGATCGGACCTATTGCTTCGCCTGCATGCCGCCGCGAATTGCTCCGGCTTGAACGGCGCCGTAGTTGTCCTTGAACATCGGGTCGAGCGGGCGGCTATTGGGCATGGAGAGCCAGACGCGGAGGATGTGACGTTTCTTTTCCGGCTCCAAATGATCCTCGAACTCGGTGCGCCGATGAAAGGTCACCCAGTTGTTGAGCAGCAGAATATCGCCGGGTTCTTGCGTGAAGCGATGGTGCATCTTCGACTCGGCGGCGACGGCTTCCAAATAGTCCAAGGCCTCGCGTTGTCGATCGGAAAGCGGGCCGATCTCTGCGTCCTGATGGGCGCGCTCGATCAGCACTCGCAGGAAATTCGCGGCGAAATGCCCTTCGCAAAAGGAGAAGATCGGCTGGCGGCAATACGGTCGCTCGTTGCCCAGATCCACCGTGTGCCGTTTGTAATGGAACGGCTCCATCAGAATCTTCAAGAGATCCGGTCGACGACGAAGGATTTCGTTGTAGAGCGCGACGGAGCTGACGATTTCGTTTTCACCGCCTGTCTTCGCCTGGTTCTGGCACATGAAGGCGATCACATCACAGCGGTCGGTATGGAAGCTCAGCTTCTTCTTCGTGTTGGGCCCACGCGACCGCGGATCATGATCGGCATATCCGGCGTCGCGCACGCTGAAGACGAGTTCGCCCTCCGCGCTTTGGGAAATGGGAGTTCCGATGCGGCTGGTGAAATTGAGGAAATCTTCCGGGGCGCTCAATTGTTTCCTGGCGCCCTGGATCAATGCCACGCCGGGGCCATTTTCCAGGTCGTGCTGCACCCGGCGGGCCAGTTCCGGCGACGAACTGAATTCATAAATCCAATCCGTCCGGTCGGCGAGATCGCAACCGGTCCAGTAGGCTGGTGATTCGACGGGTAAGGCCATCGCGTCATCTTGCGGCGAAGCGCAATTTGCGCAAGTCTTCTGCCCGACGTGACCGTCGGACAGGCACTAAAACACGCGGCCGATGAATTGGCGGCCAGCAGAATTCCGGATCCCGGAGTCGAGGCTGAGTGGATGTTGGCGCATCTGCTGTCGGTGCCGCGCAATATCCTCTTCCTGAAATCCGGGCTGCCCTTGGCTCCCCCCTTCGAAAGTGCCTTGGCCATATTCTTGGAGCGACGGACGCGTCGGGAGCCTCTGCAGCACATCCTCGGGTCGGTTTCATTTTGTGGAATCGAAGTGACGGTGAATGAGCACGCGTTGGTGCCGCGACCGGAGACCGAGGAATTGGCGGACCACGCTTGGTCCTTTCTGAATGCGGGCGACGTCGAGCAACCCAAGGTGTTGGATTTCGGCACGGGGACGGGATGTCTGGCAATCGCCGTCGCCACGAATTGCGGGCGGGCGCAGGTGCACGCGATCGACAAGTCGCGTCGGGCCCTGAAATTGGCCCGGGACAACGTGCGCGAGTTGAATCTGACCGAGCGGATCACCTTTGGTCTTGGTGATGGATTTGAGGCTCTCGATGAATCGCAGCGCTTCGATCTGATGATTTCCAATCCGCCATACATTCCCGCGCGGGACATCGGGGGGCTGCAACCGGAGGTGCGGGACTACGATCCGCGCCTCGCTCTCGATGGCGGGCAGGATGGATTGGAGTTTTACCGGATGTTCGCGGAGCGGGCGGGGGAGAGGTTGAACTCCGGTGGCACATTGATGGCGGAGTTTGGCGATGGACAGGAGGGTGACCTGGAAACGATCTTTTCCGCCACCGGATGGGAGCGATTCAAGGCGGTGAAGGATTTGAGTGGGCGGCCGCGTTTCTTCGAGGTGCATTGGTCGCTGTGAACAGTTTTGCGTTGCTGGCTTTGCCGCAACGCGAGAACGTCGCACACACTAATACTCGAATGGAAAGTCTACTCATCAAAGGCGGCACCCGACTCAAGGGCGAAGTGCGCATCAGCGGCGCGAAGAACACGGTCCTTCCAATCATGGCGGGCGCGTTGTTGACCCGGGAGAAATGCATCATCAAGAACACGCCGGACCTGCGCGATGTGCGGACGATGTGCCGCATTCTGCAGTCACTCGGCGCCACGGTGGAGCGCTCGGGCGGAACGATTTCCATCCATGCGGACAAGATCACCGGCGTCGGTGACTACGACCTGATCCGGCAGATGCGCGGATCCATCTGCATTCTGGGACCGCTGCTCGGTCGACTTGGCAAGGCGAAGGTTTCACTGCCGGGCGGTTGTGTCATTGGTGTGCGACCGATTGATCTTCATCTGAAGGGACTGAAGGCGTTGGGCGCGAAGACCCGCACTTCAGGGGGATACGTGCACGTCAGCGGGCCGAAACTGAAGGGCACGGAGATGTTCCTCGGCGGGCGTGCTGGCCCCACGGTTCTCGGCACGATCAATATCATCATGGCCGCGGCTTTGGCGGATGGCGTGACTGTTATCGATAGCGCCGCCTGCGAACCGGAGGTGATGGATGCCTGCGACTTTCTTACCAGCATGGGCGCCAAGATCGAAGGCGCGGGCAGTCCGACCATTCGCGTAACGGGCGTGAAGAAACTCCACGGCACGACCCATACGGTCATTCCCGATCGGATCGAAGCTGCCACCTACGCAATTGCCGCGGCGGCGACCAATGGCGAAGTGACTTTGAAAGGCTGTCGTCCCGAGCATTTGCAGGCCGTCATCGACAAGCTTTGGGAAGCCGGCGTGCAGGTGGAAAAACGGGGCAAGAATCTCTGGGTGAAGCGCGGGCGAAAGTTGAAGTCGGTGGATGTCACCACGCAACCCTACAGCGGTTTTCCCACTGATGTTCAGGCTCAGATGATGGCCTTGATGGTGCAGACCAATGGCCTGAGCATCATCACCGAGCGGATATTCGAATCGCGCTTTGGCCACGTCTCGGAACTCGGGCGTCTCGGTGCCGACATTGCCATCGAAGGTCCCAGTGCCATCGTCAAGGGAGGGTTGCCGCTCAGCGGTGCACAGGTGATGGCGAGCGATCTGCGCGCCAGTGCTGCGCTGGTGATCGCCGGGCTCTGCGCGAAGGGCACGACGCAGGTCAATCGCATCTACCATCTCGATCGAGGATACGAAAATCTCGACGAGAAATTCCAGAAACTCGGAGCAGAAATCCAGCGGATCGACGTCAAGGGACCGTAGTTTCCTTCTACGCACATTCGCGTATGGGCGCCCTCGGCGATTGGGGCAGGGTGGGGATGTGGACCGGTTCTGCGGACTGTGGTCGCTAGCTTCGGTTCGGGGGCTGACCCGGTTCACGTTCAACTCGCCCGCATCGGCCGGACTCGGATACCTCGGGCCTTCAGGGGCCACGCGCTGATGCGGGCGACTTTGTTTCCGCTTCCCAAGCCGCATCCCATGGTCGATAGTCCCGCCCGCGCAAAATTTTCGCGTCATGGGTAACAAAGGCAAAAAGAAGCAGGACGAGGAGTCGAACGGAAACGACAAACTCCGGATCTATGTGCTGCCCAATCTCTTTACCGGTGCGAACTTGTTCTGTGGTTTCTTGGCGATCACACGGATCGTGGAGGCCGACATCGAGAACTCGTTCACGGAAATCAAGCACGCGCTATTCCTCATCCTGCTCGCCTGCATTTTCGATCTGCTGGATGGACGGGTGGCACGATTGGGAGGATATGAGAGTCCTTTTGGTAGAGAATTCGATTCGCTGGCGGATGTGGTTTCCTTTGGCGTGGCGCCCGCCTTTCTGGTGCACAATGTCGTGCTGGCTGACCTGTTCCAGTCGATGCCGCAGGTGGGTTGGTTCATCGCTTCGATCTACCTGATCTGCGGAGCCTTGCGATTGGCGCGATACAATTGCTTGGCGGAGATGCCCAATCAAGACGAGTCGGATGCCTTTGTCGGATTTCCCATCCCGGCGGCGGCCGGCCTGGTCGCTTCGCTGACGTTTTTGCTGATGTGGTGGGACGAGAAAGATTTTGCGCAGGGCAACTGGCGATTTCTATTGCCGGTGATCCTCCTCTTCCTTTCGTTCATGATGGTGAGCGAGGTGAAATACCCGTCGTTCAAATCCGTGGGCTGGAAGATGAGACGCACCTTTCACAACGTGGTGCTGGTGATGCTCACCCTTGGTTTTTTCATCGTGCTTTGGGAAACGATCCTTCCGGTCGTCCTGCCGATCATGTTCATCGCCTACTTGGTATACGGATTCATCCGTCCGCGAATCTCGCCGCAGATGCGCCGCGATATTGAGGAGTTGGAGGAGGACGAGGTCTAAGGCACTGCCAGGTCGATGATTGAAAACTTTCCCCTTCTAGGTGCCTTCATCACCGGAGCTGTGGCCGGTATTCTCGTGTGTATTCCGGTGGGGCCGATCAATGCTGCGATCATTCATGAGGGACCAGAAAAGGGATTTCGCTGGAGCATGTTCATGGGCTTCGGCGCCGTGGTCATGGAGTCGATTTATTGTGCAATCAGTTTCGCGGGCTTCACGGAACTGCTGGCCACGAAGTTGTTGAAGGCGAGTTTTCAATTGGTCAGCTTCTGTCTGCTGCTCTACCTCGGGGTGAAATACACCTTGGCTCCCGAACTCAAGACCGAAACCCGGGGCGGCCGGAAACTCGACGAG